>JACDEY010000230.1 GCA_013816105.1 Actinomycetota bacterium | reverse complement strand
GGCCCGAACCGGGGAGCGCGTTCCCGGCCTCATGCACGTGAACCTGGGCGACTACCACGTCTCGGACACGGAGTTCGTGGCCGCCTTCGACGTGGACGGCAAGAAGGTGGGGAGAGACCTGGCAGAGGCCATCCTGGCAGAGCCCAACAACACCATCCGCTTCGCCGAGGTGCCGCCGGTCGGAGTTGCCGTGCAGCGAGGGCCGACCCTCGACGGACTGGGCGAGTACTACCGCGAGCAGATCGAGGAGTCCACCGAGGAACCCGCCGACGTGGCCGCGGCCCTTCGGGAGTCCGGTGCGCAGGTCCTCGTCAACTACCTCCCGGTTGGGAGCGAGGAAGCGACCAGGTTCTACGCGCAGGCCGCCCTGGACGCCGGCTGTGCCTTAGTCAACTGCATGCCCGTGTTCATCGCTTCCGAGCCCGAATGGGCCCGCCGTTTTGCCGATGCTAGTTTGCCGATAGTCGGCGACGACATCAAGGCGCAGCTTGGCGCCACGATCCTTCACCGAGTGCTCGCGAGGCTGTTCGAGGACAGGGGCGTCAAGCTCGAGCGGACATCGCAGCTGAACTTCGGCGGCAACATGGACTTCATGAACATGCTCGAACGCCGGCGGCTCGTCTCGAAGAAGATCTCGAAGACACAGTCCGTAACGAGCCAGCTTAGAGACGGACTGGCGAAAGACAGGATCCACATCGGCCCCTCCGACCACGTGCCGTGGCTCGAGGACCGAAAGTGGGCGCACATCCGGCTCGAAGGCTCGGAGTTCGGGAACGTCCCTGTCAACGTAGAGTTGAAGCTCGAGGTCTGGGACTCCCCCAACTCGGCCGGCATCGTGATCGATGCGATCCGGTGCGCGCGCCTCGCGCTGGACCGGGGCGTCGCCGGCCCGCTCATCGGCCCGAGCGCCTATTTCATGAAGTCACCGCCGGTCCAGTTCTCCGACGACGCCGCTCGCGAGATGGTCGAGGAGTTCATCCTCGGAAACGGGGCCTCGAGGAAGGCTGACTGGTCGGCGTTCTTCGACGCGAAGTCGAACTCGTAAGCTACACCGCGTGCTGGGAAGCGTCGCCCGAGCCCGTGCCGCCCTGCGGTCGCGGGACTTTCGAAGCCTGCTGGGAGGACGGCTTTCAAGCCAGTTCGCCGACGGGTTCTTCCAGGCTTACCTGATCACCCAGCTCGTCTTCCTGAACCCCGAGAAACAGGGCACCACCCTCGGGGTATTCAAGGCGTACGCGATCCTGGTCATCCCCTTCTCCCTCGTCGGGCCGTTCGCTGGCGTGCTGATCGACTGGTGGTCACGACGTCGCATCATGATCGTCACGCCTTTGCTGCGGACCGCGGCAGTGCTCGGCCTCGTGGCGCTGAACACGGACTCCTGGCCGATCTTCATCGCCGCGCTCGTCGTTGTGTCGACGAACCGCTTCTTCCTGGCCTCCGCCAACGCTTCGACTCCATCGCTGGTCCCGGAGGAGGATCTGCTGATCGCGAACTCGATGGCGACGATCGGCGGCGCCTTCGCCACGCTCGTCGGGATCGTAATCGGCACCAAGGTCGCCGACCTCATCGGTGTCTCGGGGCAGCTGCTCTGCGCGGCCGTCCTCTGGCCGCTCTCGGCGACGTTCTCGGCCTTCATCCGGCATCCGCTCCGCGCGGTCCGCCCAACCGCCTCAATGAGGGCCGAGGTCCGCCGGGTCGCCGGTGAGCTTCGCCGCGGTCTCCGTCGGCTCGGCGCCACGCCGCCCGCGCTCGGGGCCATCGCCTCGGTGACCCTGGACCAGTTTCTCCTAGGGTTCATCGCGGTCCTCTCGGTCGTCGTGTTCAAGGAGCAGTTCCAGGAGGGAGTGGGGTCCTACGGCAACATCGTGGCCGCCGGCGGCGTCGGCGTCATGGTTGGGACCGCCCTCGTGGGGTGGCTCGAGTCCCGCCTGTCCAAGCCGAGGATCGTCGCCCTCGCCTTCGCGGTGGCGGGAACGGTCGCCCTCGCGACGGCGCCGCGGCTGACCGGTCTGACGATCCTTCTCCTCTCCGCCTCCGTCGGGATGACCTTCGCGTGGCGGAAGGTGGCGGCCGACACCATCGTGCAGGAGTCGGTCCCGGACCGGTACCGCGGTCGCGTCTTCTCGATCTACGACATCTGCTACGCCATGGCGCGAGTGGTCGCCGCGCTCGTTGCCATACCGCTCGTCCCCCGCCTGTCAACGGGCTGGCTGGTGGCGCTCGTGGGTTTGCTGTATCTCGCGTGGACGCCGGTGCTTCCGTGGTGGGTCCGCCGGCGGGCCGCCGTGGGAGTTCGCTTCTACGCCGGTGGCCGCGCGGACGAGGTCCCCCGGGCGGTCTCCATCGCCGGCGAGGAGGAGCACGTGGAGCTCCTTCGCTCCTGGACCGAGGAGCGCGAGGGCTATCGCCTTCGCCGCTTCCGCGTCCAGACGTCCGACGGTTCGGTGCTCGACATCTCCGGGGACGGACGGGGCGGCCCCTGGCGGCTGGAGCGCATGCGGCCCGCGGACGCGGGCGCACCGATTCCCGTCGCGGAGTGACTGTAGGCCGATCCATCGCTCAGGGGGTTGACGCAAGGCGTACCATATGCTCCGTCGGGGGGGAAGGGTCCTGAAGTGAGACATCCAACAGTAATCATCGTGGTTGTCATCGCGCTCCTGACAGCCACGGTTGCGGCAGCGCAGGTGACCGTCCCCGGCAGTGCGTCCGCCGAGCCTATCGAGACCTGGGCACCGGTTGCCTGCGAGCCGAACGACAACCTGATCTGCAACGTGGAGTACGACGACCTTCCCGGCATCTCGATCACCATGGACGTCTACATGCCGCCGGCCGGGCAGACCTATCCGGGAGTCATCCTGATCCACGGGGGCGGGTGGGAATCGGGGGACAAGCGAAGCGCGTTCATGATCGCCCGGGCCGACTACCTGACGAGCCGGGGCCTGGTGGCGGTGGCCATCAACTACCGCCTGACCTGTGATCCTCCCGTGCCGGAGTCCGTGGCCGACGCCGACCTGTGCGTG
>JACDEY010000229.1 GCA_013816105.1 Actinomycetota bacterium | reverse complement strand
GAGCGGGGTCTCCGCTCCCGATGGGCTCGCCTTGCCGCGCGAACGGCTGCGAGCCCTCTTCCTCGTACTGCTGAATGTGGTGTCCTGGCCAGCCCCTTAACCGTCCAGGTCGATAATGATGTTGGTTACGTCGGTGTCGATGTACTCCGCCTGCCCGGTCGCATGGCGATAGCTCCCAGTGCCGCCCGTGACCGCGAAGAGCACTCGGCTCGGTCCTTGAGGGTCGATCCCGTGGGTCATGATGTCGCCGTCCTCGAGCTTGAGCACGTAGGTGCAGTTGAAGCTTCCGCCCTCCAGCACCGGAGTCGCGATGACGCAGTCGAGGTGGGCGGTACCGACTCGCGTCGTCCTACTCTCGTCAAAGAGCGGGCCTCTTGAGACCAGGCGATCGCCGAAGTCCAATCCGTCGTTTGCGAAGTCCAGGAACTCGCTGTGTGACTGTGGGCCGGAGACCACGTGGATCACCTGGCCCGGCGCGGTCGATCCCGCGCCCTGAGCCAGCGAGATACCCACCATCGTGGCAGCGAGCGCCGCGGCGCACACCAGTGAGATCACCAGCCGCTTTCCCATATCTCCCCCTCCTCTCGGGCCGAACACTTGCTCGACCGATCGACTCTGGATCCGGCGAGGATCGCGCCAGAGCCAAAGCAAACGCTAGCCCACGCGTCCAGTGCGCGTCTAGGGGTCGGTCGGCTCTGGTCTGTTACCAGCTTCCCCCGCCTCGGATCGCGAGATGCTTCGTGGGGTGTGGCCATCGGTCGGTCGGGTCTCGTGCGAGGCTATCCCGTCCAGAAGCGTGAGACTCCGACTGCTCTCTGAAACCTTCTCCGTTGGTAAGGCTGAACTCAAGGCCCGATCCCAGTTCAGGCGAGGGTCACTCACGTAAGTCGGTTACCGGAGATAAGAGCTAAGGGGAAGCCAGGACTGAAGACGCCCTGAGTTCCACCTGAGGCAACAGACTTGGCGGTCAGAGGGCGCAAAGAAACGGCGTCCTCGCCGACTGCTCGACCAGATCCGCGCTCCGGCGGGCCTCGCTCATCGACCTGATCGCGTAGTAATACGTCGTGCCCACGCCCAGGTCGTTGTCGGTGAAGCGGGTGGCCTCGCGCCCGAAGACTACGCCGAGGCTCTGGTACGGCGCCTCCGGCGAAGTCCTGCGGAAGAGCTCGTATCCATCGGTCGCCAGGGACGACGAGGTCGTCCACCGAAGCGTAACTGCGGCGCTAAGGAATCCGTCGCAGCGACCCGTCGCCTGCAGCGCCGCGGGCGCGAAGAGCGGTTCGGGCGAGGGGGCGGTGATGGAAGGGGTTCGAGCGGGCGGCTTCCCCGCTCGAGCGAGGGCGAGCGTCGCCCCGAGCCCCACTCCGGTCGCGAGGAGCGCTGCGGCGATCACCCAGCGCCACGCCGGACGCGAGCGACGGCCGGCAGCGGGGCGGCCAGGCGAGGTGCGGGCCTTCGTCTGCGTCCTGGGCGGAAGCGGCATCGGGAGCGTCTGCGCCGGCAGGCCCCTTCGGAAACGACGCAGATCCTCACGGAGATCGGCCGCCCGCTGATAGCGCCGTTCCGGATCCTTCGCGAGGCACCGCAGAACGACGGCCTCCAGACCGGCGGGAACCTGCGGGTCGATGCGAGAGGGCGGCACAGCAGCGTCGTGCACGTGCTTCAGAGCGACGGCCAGAGCCGTATCCCCGGCGAAAGGAGGCCTCCCACACAACATCTCGTACAGCACCGCGCCAAGCGAGTAGAGGTCCGACCTGGCGTCGGCCGATGCCCCACGCACCTGCTCGGGCGAGACGTAATCCGGCGTCCCCGATAGCATGGACGGGGTCGTGGCGGGCGTCTCCGAGATGGCCGAGGCGATCCCGAAGTCGAGGACCTTCAGCTCGCCCGAGGGGGTGAGCATGATGTTCGCGGGCTTGACGTCGCGGTGGACGATGCCGGCGCCGTGCGCAGCCGCGAGGGCCGAGGCCACGCTCTCGGCGATCTCGGCCGCCCGTGCGGGGGCCAGGGGGCCGTGCCTCTCCAGGATCTCGGAGAGCGTCATGCCAGGAACCAGCTCCATCACGATGAAGGGCGTGCCCGCCTCGGTGCCGGTGTCGTGGATGGCGACGATCCCCGGGTGGCTGAGCGAGGCCGCGGCGCGCGCCTCCTTCCGAAAGCGAGCCCGGGCACGCTCGTCGAGCGCCAGGCCCTCCCACAGAAGCTTCACCGCGACGGGACGCTCGAGCACCCGGTCCCGGGCGAGGTACACCTCTGCCATGCCGCCCCTCCCGAGGAGGGAGCGGACCTCGTAACGGCCGGCGAGAAGCTCGCCGCCAACGAATCGGCCGGGAAGAACCTTTTGCTCGGCCATCACTTAGATGTTCCCATAGAGGACCCCGGAGCCCGGCGCTTCCGGGACCTCCGAAGCGGCCTAGGTACTTCCGGTCGAACCGGCGGGCTCGAGCTGGGTTTCGCGGACACGTTGGGTGTCGACGTGGATCCCCGGACCCATGGTGGTGGAGAGCGTGACCGTCCTCAGGTACCTGCCCTTGGACGAGGCGGGCTTCGCCCGCATGATCTCATCGACCACCGCGAGATAGTTCTCAAGGAGCCGAGGCTCGTCGAACGAGCGCTTGCCGATGATCAGGTGAAGGTTGCCCTGGCGGTCCACGCGATACTCGAGCTTCCCGGCCTTGATGTCGCGAACAGCCTTGCCGATGTCGAAGGTGACGGTGCCGGCCTTCGGGTTCGGCATCAGCCCGCGCGGCCCGAGGACGCGACCGGCCTTGCCGACCAGGGACATGACGTCCGGGGTGGCTACCGCGGCGTCGAAGTCGATGTTCCCCTTCATGACCTCGTTCACCAGGTCCTCGCCACCGACAACGTCGGCTCCGGCCTCCTGCGCCTCTCTAGCCTTGTCCCCCGTCGCGAAGGCTCCGACCCGGACCGATCGGCCGGTCCCGTGCGGGAGCGAAACCGTGCCGCGCACCATCTGGTCGGCCTTGCGCGGGTCGACCCCGAGGCGCATCGCCAGCTCCACGGT
>JACDEY010000228.1 GCA_013816105.1 Actinomycetota bacterium | reverse complement strand
GGTGTCCGGTCGCCCGCCGCCCGCAGGCGGCTGCACACCTCCAAGCCGTCGACGTTCGGCATGAGCACGTCGAGAACGATCGCGTCCGGCGTGTAGGAGGCGAGCATCGCGAGGGCCTCGGCCCCGTCCGTCGCGAGGTCCACCTCGTACCCCTCCATCCGGAGCGCCCGAGCGACGGCCTCGCGGACCGACGGCTCGTCATCGACCAGGAAGACGCGAGATCTCTCCATCTACCCCGTAGTTTGCGGCCGAAGACTGAGAGAACGCTGAACGGGCGTCCGATGGCCGGCCGGTGGCCGGACCAGGGATCGATTCTAGGTGTGTTCGCCGCCCGCCACGGCGGGGAGTATCGAGACGGTGTCCCCGTCCTCCACCGCCGTCTCGAGCGAGCCGAGATAGCGGACGTCCTCGTCGTTCACGTACAGGTTGATGAAGCGGTGCAGCGCGCCGTCCTCCGTCACGATGCTTCCGCCGAAACCCGGGTAGCGCCGTTCAAGGTCCTGCAGGAGCTCCCGAAGGGTGGAACCGGAGGCCTCCACGGAGGGCACCCCGCCGACGTGGCTTCGCAAGATGGTCGGTATGCGGACGGTCACGGCCATGTTCAGGCCTCTCCCGGCGCCGCGGTTGTGCCGGGGGCGCCGGCCGCCGATGGCGGGCTCGGCACGCCGCAGAACTGCTCGTAGTCGATCAGCTTCGTCACCGTGGGCGCCTTGCCGCACACGGGGCATTCGGGGTCCCAGCGCAGCTTCACGATGGTGAAATCCATGGCCAGTGCGTCGAACAGCAGGAGCCTGCCCACCAGAGGCTCCCCCATCCCGGTGATCAGCTTGATCGCTTCGACCGCTTGGATGGAGCCGACGATCCCCGGCAGCACGCCGAACACGCCGGCTTCGGCACAGGAGGGCACCGAGCCGGGGGGAGGCGGCTGGGGGAAGAGGCACCGGAAGCAGGGCGTCTCCGGGCCCGGCAGGAAGACGCTCGCCTGACCATCGAACTGGTAGATCGAGCCGAACACGAGCGGCTTCCCGAGCATCTGGGTGGCGTCGTTCACCAGGTAACGCACCGGGAAGTTGTCGGTCCCGTCGACGATGACGTCATAGGGCTCCATGATCGAAAAGGCGTTCTCGGAGGTGAGCGCCGTGTCGTGTCGCACGACGTCCACCCCCGGGTTGATCCCGGCGAGGCGCTCGGCCGCGGAATCCACCTTGGGGCGCCCGACGTCGTCGGTGTCGTGCAGGAGCTGGCGCTGCAGGTTCGTCAGGTCCACCCGGTCGAAGTCCAAGATGCCCAGGGTTCCTACCCCGGCGGCGGCCAGGTACATGGCGGCCGGGGACCCCAGGCCTCCCGCCCCGATGCAAAGGACCTTCGAGTCCAGAAGCTTCCGCTGACCCGCGCCGCCGATCCCGGGAAGGATGATGTGGCGCGAGTACCGGAGCACCTGCTCCTCGGTGAACGGCGCCCCCTCGCTCACGAGACGGTCACCCCCAGCTCATCCACGTCGCCGTCGCTAATGGTGAAGGCGCGCACGGCCGGGCTGTCCGGATCGGCGAGGGATACCAGGACATACACGGCCTCGGGATAGAAGGCGAGGCGCCGGTCAGTCGCGGACGGATATGCCTCCGAGTGGGTGTGCGAGTGGTAGATGGCGAACAGGTCCCAGCCACGATCCTCGATCTCGCGGAAGACCCGAAGCTGCTCGGTCGGGTCCAGCCGGTACGTGACGGCGCTGTCGTCCGCGTTCCGCATCGGGTAGATGGCCTCGATGGTCCCCTTCGGCCCCGCGAGGAGGCCGCAAGCCTCCTTCGGGAACTCGCGCTGCGCGTGCTCGATCATCGCGTCGCGGATGGTGGAGGGCAGGCTGACTCGCGGCGCGACCCGGCGCTCGGTCTCGATCACACTGCGCTCCCGCCTATCGAGGGTTCCGACTGGAGGCCTCCCGAGACGGTGATCCGTCCCGGCCGGCCAGACTCGACAACGCCGATCTCTGCGGGCGATATTCCCCGGCGCCCGAGAGCCTCCACGAGCGCCGACGCCCCGTCTTGTGGCATCGATATCAAGAGCCCTCCCGACGTCTGTGCGTCCGCCAGGACGAGCTGGTGCGGCTCGGACAGGTCTCCCCAGTCGAGGTGCTCCGCCAGGAACGAATGGTTCGATCGCGAGCCGCCCGGCACCACCCCAGCCTCCGCGAGCGCCGCCACGCCCGGCAGGAGCGGGACCGAGGCGGCGTCGATGGTGGCCGATGACTTCGAACCGGTGAGGGCGATGTGGAGGTGGCCGAGCAGGCCGAAGCCCGTCACGTCGGTGGCGGCGACGGCACCGACCTCGAGCATGGCCTCCGCCGCCGCGGCGTTGAGCGCCGTCATAGTCTCGACGGCGAGGCGAAGCTGGTCCTGGCTCGCCCGCCCAGCCTTTATCGCGGTGGCGATGATCCCGGTCCCGAGAGGCTTGGTGAGGAACAGCCGGTCCCCTGGCGCCATGGCCGTGTTCCGCACTATCCGGCCCGGATCGATCAACCCAGTGACGGCCAGGCCATACTTCGGCTCGGCGTCGTGGATCGAGTGGCCGCCCACGATGACGGCACCCGCCTCGTTTACGACGGACGCACCGCCCTCCAGGACCCTCGCCAGGAGGTCGAGCGGGAGGTCGTTCACGGGCCAGGCGACCAGGTTCAGCGCTGTGATGGGACGCCCGCCCATCGCATAGACGTCCGAGAGCGCGTTCGCAGCCGCGATCCGACCCCAGTCGTACGGGTCGTCGACGATGGGCGTGAAGAAATCGACCGTCTGGACTATCGCCTGTCCCCCGGGCAGCACGTAGACGGCCGCGTCGTCGCCCGTGGCGGGCGACACGAGGACCTCTTTCGGGTACTCCGTTGGGATGAGTAGGCCCAGGACCTGGGCCAGGTCGCTCGGAGCGAGCTTGCACGCTCAGCCCGCGCCGTGGCTGAAGCGGGTGAGCCGCACCTCCTCGCGGATCGTCTCGTCCATGCAGCTATCGTACGGCCGCGGTTCCCGCGGGCCCGTGGGAGAG
>JACDEY010000227.1 GCA_013816105.1 Actinomycetota bacterium | reverse complement strand
GCCCTGGACCCGACCTATGCGAGAGCACTCGGCGTGAACATCGACGAGCTTCTGGTGTCGCAGCCGGACAACGGGGAGCAGGCGCTCGAGATCGCCGACATGATGGTGCGCTCGGGGGCCGTCGACCTCGTGGTCATCGACTCGGTGGCAGCCCTGGTGCCACGAGCGGAGATCGAGGGCGAGATGGGCGACTCTCACGTCGGCCTCCAGGCCAGGCTGATGTCCCAGGCCATGCGGAAGCTCGCCGGCTCTCTCAGCCGTTTCGAGACCACCGCCGTGTTCATCAACCAGCTTCGGGAGAAGATCGGCGTGATGTTCGGCTCGCCGGAAACCACCACCGGCGGGCGGGCGCTGAAGTTCTACTCCTCGGTGCGACTCGACATTCGCAAGATCGACAGCCTCAAAGAGGGCACGGAAGTCGTGGGGTCCCGGGTTCGAGCGAAGGTAGTCAAGAACAAGCTCGCGCCGCCGTTCCGCCAGGCGGAGTTCGACATCATGTACGGCAAGGGGGTATCGAAGGAGGGCAGCCTCATCGACGTCGGAGTCGCCACAGAGATCGTGAAGAAGAGTGGCGCCTGGTACACGTACGAGGGCGAACAACTGGGGCAGGGCCGGGAGAACTCCCGGCAATTCCTGACCGAGCACCGGCAGCTCGCCCTCGAGATCGAGCGAAAGGTTCGCGAGGCCGTTGGGCTCACCTCGTTCGATGACGGTGCGGAGGTCATCCACCTCGAGGAGCCCGCAGGCGAGCCCGCCGGGGCGCCGGCAAGCTAAGGGGAAGGGGCTTGACCGGCCCCCGGGGGGCCCGATCCCGCGAACCGCGAGGAACCGCGAAGGATCGGGCCCTGGGACTCCTGGCCGTTCGATGGCGAAGTCAGCGTGAGCTCGAGCGTCGCCTCCTCCAGGCGGGTTTCCCATCGGAGGATGTGCGGTCCACCGTCGAGGGGCTCCGCGACGCGGGCCTGGTGGACGACGACCGCTTCGCCCGGGAGCTGGTCCGCTCGCACGTGACGGCACGCCTGTCCGGTGACCGTGCGATCAAGGCGGCGCTCCGCCAACGGGGAGTCTCCGAGGTTGTGCAGGAACGGGCCCTGAGGGGTGCCGGGGAGGAGGAGGAGCGGGCGGCCGCCCTGGCCTCTAGGCGCGCCCCGCGGATGCGCGGGCTCTCCCCCGAGGTCGCGTTCCGCCGTCTGTTCGGGCTCCTGATGCGTCGAGGCTACGGGCCCGACATCGCCCGGAGGGCGGCGCGGGAAGCCCTCCAAGAGGTCTTCGGCCCGGCCTAGCAGCCGGAAGTGGACCCCTGAGCCAACCTGTCTTCGCCGCCTGAGCGCCACCTCACGGTCCGGAAGGGTTGCAAGGGATGCCCGCCCGCCGTACATTGTGAAATAGAGAGGCCATTCTTGGAGAGATCTGTTCGGATACGACACGTGAACCGAGTTCCTTGATCGATCTGCCGAATCCTGAAGGGCCCACGCTGGCGGGCAGGGCCCTGATCTAGACCTCGACCTCCGCCCGATTCATCACGTCGCCGAGCAGGTGGCCGAAGTGGCCTCAGGCTTGGCTTCTTTGCGTTGGGACAGGAGGAAACGATGACAACCGCGCTCGTGGCGGCGCTTGCCATGGTGATCGGGCTCGCGATCGGGTTCGCCGTCGGCGTGATCGTCCGCCGGGTGTTCGCTTCCCGGCGGCTGGAGACCGCCGAGTCTCGGGCGGCCATGGTGGTGGCCGACGCCGAGCGGGAGGCGGAGACGAAGGTCCGACAGGCCCTTCTGGAGGTGAAGGAGGAGATCTCGGCCATGCGCCGGGAGGCGGAGGAGGACGTCCGGCTCCGGCGGGAGGAGGTCAAGCGAACCGAGGACCGGCTCCTGCGGCGAGAGCAGTCCCTGGAGAGCTCCCTCGCCGAGCTCACCGCCAAGGAACGACAGATCGCGGAGATCAACGACCGCCTCGGCCGGTTGCGGGCCGAGCTCGACCAGGCGGGCCACGAGCACCGGGCCGAGCTCGAGCGGGTCGGCAGGATGACCACCCAGGAGGCGAAGGACGCCTTGATGGCGAACGTCATCGACGAGGCCAAGCGGGACGCGATGGCCTCCGTACGAGAGCTCGAGCAGCGGGCCCGCGAGGAGGGCGAGAAGCGCGCGCGCAAGATCGTCACGATCGCGATCCAGCGCGTCGCCTCCGAACAGACGGCGGAGTCGACCGTCTCCGTGTTCCCGCTGCCCTCCGACGACATGAAGGGACGCATCATCGGCCGGGAGGGGAGGAACATCCGTGCGTTCGAGGCCCGGACCGGAGTCAACCTGATCATCGATGACACTCCCGAGGCGGTCGTCCTCTCCTGTTTCGACCCGGTCCGCAGGGAGACGGCGCGGCTCACCCTGGAGAAACTCGTGTCGGATGGCCGGATCCATCCCGCCCGCATCGAGGAGATGTACGAGCGCTCCATCGGGGAGGTCGAGGAGCAGATCAAGCGTGCCGGAGAGGAGGCGCTGATCGACGTCGGGATCACCGACGTTCACCCGGAGATGGTGAAGGTGCTCGGGCGCCTTCAGTACCGCACCTCTTACGGGCAGAACGTCCTCAGGCATCTCGTGGAGGCCGCGCACATCGGCGCCGCGATCGCCGCGGAGCTCGGCATCTCCCCGAAGACGGTCAAGCGCGGCGCTTTCCTGCACGACATCGGCAAGGCGGTGACGCACGAAGTGGAGGGGTCCCACGCCTTGATCGGGGCGGAGCTGGCTCGTCGACTGGGTGAGCGGCCCGAGGTGGTGCACTGCATCGAATCGCATCACGGAGAGGTCGAACAGCGGACGATCGAGGCCGTCCTGGCCCAGACCGCCGACGCCATCTCCGGCGGGCGGCCCGGAGCGCGTCGCGAGTCGCTCGAGACCTATGTCAAGCGGCTGGAGCGGCTCGAGGAGATATGCACCTCGTATCCCGGGGTGGAGAAGACCTTCGCCATGCAGGCCGGGCGGGAGGTGCGCGTGATGGTGAAGCCCCAGCAGGTGGACGACCTGTCCGCACAAGTGCTGGCC
>JACDEY010000226.1 GCA_013816105.1 Actinomycetota bacterium | reverse complement strand
CTTTCGGATCGACGAGCTCGAGGTCCTCGTCGCGGAGGCGAGCGCGGCCGGCAAGTGGGTCATGGCCCATGCCGGCGGCTCCCTGGGAGTCAAGCAGGCGATCGTGTCCGGGATCCGCTCGATCGAGCACGGCATCTTCCTCGACGACGAGGCGATCGACATGATGCTGCGCCACGGGACGTATCTGGTCCCGACGCTCCTCGCACCCACCGGGGTCCTCGCCGCAGCCGAAGCCGGGGCGGCGATCCCGGAGGCGAGCCTTCTGAAGGCGAAGGAGATCATGGAGGTCCACCGGGAATCGTTCGGCAAGGCCGTCGAGGCCGGCGTCAAGATCGCGATGGGGACCGACACCGGGGTCACGCCCCATGGCGAGAACCTGAGAGAACTGGCCCTAATGGCGCAGGGCGGCATGTCGCCCCTCGACGTCCTGGTCGCGACCACGGCCACCGCCGCCGAGCTCATGGGCCTGCAGGAGGAGCTGGGGACCCTCGAGCCCGGCAAGCGAGCCGATCTGGTCGTAGTGGATGGCGACCCTTTCGACCTTCCGCGAATGCCGGATCGCATCTGGGCAGTCTTCAAGGACGGCGAACGCGTCTCCGGCTGAGGAGCCCCGCGAACCCGGAGGGCCGGCGATGCGGCTTCCGTTTCAGCGCCTGAGGGCCGAAGCGCTCCTGCCTGCCTACGCTCGGGTCGGGGACGCCGGCCTCGACCTCGCCTCGGCGGCCGACGTGGAGGTCCGACCCGGCGAGCGCGCCATGGTTCCAACCGGGCTCGCGGTGGCGATTCCCGAAGGCCATGCCGGCCTGGTCCTGCCGCGTTCGGGGCTCGCGGCTCGTTCCGGACTCACGCTCGCGAACGCCCCGGGCCTGGTCGATGCCGGGTACCGCGGAGAGGTCATCTGCGCCATGGTCAACCTCGACCGGGAGCGAACGGTGAAGATCGCTCGCGGTGAGCGGATCGCCCAGCTTCTTGTCGTTCCGATCCCCCGGGCGGAACCGGAATGGGTGGATGAGCTGCCCCCGTCGACTCGCGGTGAGGGGGGCTTCGGCTCGACCGGCCGATAGCCCGGCGAAAGGGCCCCTGATAGAATCGCGCCCGCGCGGACGTGGCTCAGCTGGTAGAGCACCACCTTGCCAAGGTGGGGGTCGCGGGTTCGAATCCCGTCGTCCGCTCCACACAACCCCTGGTCAGAGCCAATGCCTCGAACCCGGCCCAATCGGTTGGCTCTCCGACGGCTTGGCGGCTTGGCGGCCTACGGCAGGGGCTGCCAGTCCGGGTCCACGCCCCCCTTGTACTCCCCTCTGGTGATCGGCCGCTGTCCGGTTCCGTCCGCGTTCATCACCCAGATGGCAGTGAACGTGAGCCGGTCGCTCCGGTAGACGATCTGCGTCCCGTCGGGCGACCAGGCCGGGTTGTGGTCGATCCTTGGGTCGGTAGTGAGCTTGATCCTGTCCGTCCCGTCCCGGGCCATCGTGAAGATCTCGTAGTTCGCGCTGCCCGGGCAGGGGAAGCTCTCGCTCTTGCAGGCGTCGAAGGCGATCCTGGTGGAATCGGGCGACCAGTTCGGATTCTCTTCGTGGGTCAGCGCCGTGTTGGTGAGACGCATCTCGTTCGAGCCGTCCGGGTTCATGCTGTAGAGCTCGACGTTGCCGTCACGGTTGCTGTCGAACACGATCTGCGAGCCGTCCGGGGCCCAGGCGGGGTGGGCGTTCGCGGAGGTGGCCTCGGTGAGCTGGGTCGGATTCGATCCGTCCGAGTCCATGACCCAGATGCTGCTGGTGCCGTCGAACGTCTGCACAGCAAACGCGATCTTCCTGCCGTCCGGAGACCAGGCTGCCCAACGGTCGGCGCCGTTCGGGTTGTTCGTCAGGTTCTTCTCGCCGCTCCCGTCGCTCCGGATGACGTAGATGTCGACATCTGTGGCCGAGCTCGAGGAGAAGGCGATCTTCCGCCCGTCGGGGGACCAAGCAGGGTCGAAGTCGTTCTGGGTGTTCGACGTGATCGGCCCGTTCTGCCTCGTCTCCGGGTCCAGGCCCCATATCTCGGAGTCCGTGAGGAAGAAAACCTTCTCGTAAGCGATCAGGCCGTTGGACCCTGGGAACGCGGCCTCGGCCACGCCGGCGTGCATGGACATCGCCGCCCCGGACGCCGCGAACAGGATGGCAAACGCGGATCGAGCAGATCGAAGCATTCCGATTCCTCCTCGTCTCACCTGCGCGAATCCTACGGCATGGCGCGAAGCTCCACTCCCTCTACTCAGCCGGGGCGGGGCGTGGTTTGATCCGGGGGCCATGCGCTGTAGGACGTGCGGGAGGGACAGCCCAGAGGGTTTCCGCTTTTGCGGCAAGTGCGGCAGCCCAATCGAAGCGTCCTCCGCGCCGTCCGCCGCCCACAATTTCGACGCGGACCGGCGGCGGGTCACCATCCTGTTTGCGGACCTCGTGGGCTTTCCCGCCCTGGCGGAGCATCTCGATCCCGAGGAGCTACGAGCGCTCATCGCGCGCACGTTCGCGGAGTTGACGCAGGAAGTGACGCTTCGGGAGGGCCGCGTGGAGAAGTTCATCGGCGACGCAGTGATGGCCACTTTCGGCGCCCCTCGCGCCCACGAGGATGACCCGGAGAGGGCCGTGGCCACGGCCCTCCGGTTGCTCGAGGTGGTCCGCCGACGTTCGGAACCGATGCCTTCACCCCTCCAACTCCGTATAGGGATCAACAGCGGGCTGGTGATCGCCGGCACCGTCGGAGACGGTTCGCAGACGGGCGTCATCGGAGATGCGGTCAACGTCGCGGCGCGGCTCCAGCAGGTCGCCGGGCCGGGAGAAATTCTGGTCGCCGCTTCGGTCTGGCGCCGGGTCCGGCACGGGTTCCGGGGGCAAGCCATCGGGCCCCTCGAGCTGAAAGGGCGAGCGCAGCCTGTCGAGGCCTTTCGCATAGTCGGAGATTTGCAGAGCCCGACCGTGCACCGAACCCCGTTCGTTGGACGCCACGACGAGCTTTCCTTGATGGAGCTGCTCTGGTCGAGCGCTGCCAAGGGCACCACCCATGTGA
>JACDEY010000225.1 GCA_013816105.1 Actinomycetota bacterium | reverse complement strand
TTCTCGGCCTCCCGGGCGCGCTCTTCGCGCCGCCGCTCCCACTCGCGGAAGAACCGCGCGCGCAGCCGCTCGATCCGCTCGGCGACCTGCCGGCGGCGCCGATCGAGATGCATCAAGGCCTCGCGCGTGCGCACGAGCACCTCCGCGAGCCGCGGCAGCTCTCGGGCGACCGTGACGTACAGCTCGGGCGCGGAGACCGGGTTCAGGGCGCCGGGCAGAGTGAGGCGCCCGGCCAGGCGATCTCTCGCCGCCTCCAGCCGGTGGACCCGGGACTGGAGGCTCGCGATGGTGCGCTCGATCGCGTCGTGCTGCCTGTGCGCGGCGGCGAGGGCGGGCGTCGTTCCGGCCGGGGTCCGCGCCGCGGCCGCCGGTGCGATCGACCCACCGAATCCCGCCGAAGCGAGGACGATCAGCCCACTCCCCACGGCGAGGCAGCGGAGAACACCCGGTCGTCTGTTGGAAGCATTTCGCACGCCCCACCGTCCGCAGAGGAGAATTGGATGAAGGAGCCAGTCTCGCTGGTCCCTGGCAGCGTGCTCGGGGCCCTGTCCGAGTCTTATCCGGCGGCTATGGATTCCCTTACCGGGAGCGAAGGCTCCGGCTCAACAACACCTAAGGCTTCCTCCCGGTGGCAAGGAGCACGTCCCGGAAGTCGTAGAAGCGGGCGGGGAACCGCTCCGCGAAGACGGCACGGGTCCGTTCACGGAAGGTCTCCCAGAGTCCATCACCCAGCATCTGGTGCAGGAACCGGCCTGTCGCGGCGATTTCCCGGCTAACCAGGTAGTCGTCTGCGCTCATCTCGAAGCGGTACTCACGCTTTTCCACCACCAGGTCGCGCATCCCGGCGTCGTAGAGGGTCTCCTTCATGCTGCCGGGATCCGAGAAGCGTTCGGACCAGGGCATGGCCCGCCGGTAGGCGTCCCGGAGCATCTCCTTCCCGGCGAACTGGTAGGCGACCTCGTCCCAGGTCCGGCCGAACTCGTCGGCGCTCGAGCCCCAGGAGGCCGCGCCCAACCTGCCCGCCGGCTTCATCACCCGAAGCATGTCGAACAGCGCCGTCTCGTAACGCGTGAAGTGCGAGAGAACGAAAGAGGCGAGCACCCGGTCGAACGTCCGGTCCGGGAAGGGAAGGTCGATCGCCTCGGCCTGGGCGTACCTTGCATCGCTGCCGTCTCGGATGGCCACTCGAAGCATGCCGTCCGAGGAGTCGATCCCGACGGCGACGCCGCCCCTTCCGACGACGGCCGCCGCGGCGCGCGCCCCGACGCCGGTCCCCGTTCCCACGTCCAGCACCCTGTGGCCACGATCGACCTTCGCCATGGCCATCAGGTCCGTGACCACGAGTGCGGTCCTGGGGTCCTGCACGCGCGCGTAGGCCTCGGCGATCGGGTCGTAGGCCCGCCAGTCGATCTCACGCTCGACCGGGCCCGAGCGACCGGGCCTGCGGAGGGACTGACGGAAGCGAGCCCGCTCCGGACGTCGGGGCTCGGGTCGTTCCCCGGGTTCGCCGAAGATGCGCATAAGAAGGACAAGGGTACCCGGCACGCTTCGGGGGAACTGATTGACGTATGGGAGTTCTGCGACGAACCCCTCCGAGGCGCGCCAGACGGCTGGTCGCGGGGCTGGCCGCGCTCGCGCTCGTCGGTGCCTGTTCCGAGCGGGGTCCCGGGCGGCCCGATCCACCGGACGCCTCTCACGGCGGCGTGGTGGCCGGGAACTTCTCCACGAACTGCAAGCGGGTTCACTCGTCCGAGGACGACCCCATCGTGTTCCCGAACAAGCCGGGCGAGAGCCACCAACACGACTTCTACGGAGGCGACCCGGCCCTGCCGGACTTCTCCTCCGTGACGTACAGCCAGCTTCGGTCGGCGCCAACCGGCTGCCGGGAGCCGGACGACACGGCGCTCTACTGGCAGCCCAGCCTCTCGCTCGGGGGCCGGGAGATCGCTCCGGTGCCTCTGAACGCGTACTACCGAAACGACCTCGACCCGGCGAGGGTGGTGCCCTTCCCGCCGGACTTGCGAATCGTCGCGGGCGACTCGACGGCCTCGGCCGACGCTCCCCAGGACCTCAAGCGAGTGTGGTGGTCGTGTGGCCGTGGCGGGCCGCCGAAACAGACCTCGCCGATGGACTGCACCGGGACCCCCATCGGCAAGGTGACGGCCCACGTCGTGTTTCCCCAGTGCTGGGACGGCCGCTCCATCGATTCCGTGGACCACCGCAGCCACATGGCGTATCCGGCAGCCGGCCGCTGCCCGGGAAGCCATCCGGTCCAGGTGCCCAAGCTCGGCCTCGCCTTCCGCTGGCCCATCGCGAACGGCGTGGGGGCGACGCTCTCCTGCGGAAGTCCGTACTGCCTGCACGCGGACTTCATCAACGCCTGGGATCAGGACCGGCTCGAGGAGCTCGTGCGCGAGTGCCTGGTCCCGGACGTCAACTGCAACATGCTCACCGCGGCGTCCGATCAGTAGCCGACCGTTCGAACTCGGCGCGGTCCACGACCGCCCGGACTATGCGGCCGCGGGCGACTTCTCCCGCCGGATCGGAGACCCGGACCCCGAAAAGGAGCCGGTTGCCCTGGGCGGCCTCCACCCGCACCTCCGCTCGAACGGTGGCCCCGACCGGCGTGGGAGCAGAGTGCTGGAGCTGCACGCTGGCGCCGACCGACGTCTTGCCCTCCGGCAGCTTCCCGGCCAGGGCCCCCATGGCCGCCCGCTCCGCGAGGCCGAGGAGGATGGGAGTGGCGAGCACCGCCACGTCACCCGAGCCGATCGTCTTCGCGGTGAGCGCGTCGGTGACGGACTCCTCCGCGCTGTTCTGCGTCCCGACGAGGGCGGCCGCCCAAGGTTCGGCGGGTGTCTTGTCCCTACCGGCCCATCGACCGGCCCGGCCACCCTGGCTGCCTCCGAACCTCCCGCGACCTCTGTCCCCGCGTAGCCATCGACGACCCATTCCTCTCATGCCTGCCCTCCTCATCACTCGTGGGCGAAAGTGTGCCGGGGGATACGCTAGGGGCATGAGGCGTACCGGCACAAGCGAGCCGATCCGCTG
>JACDEY010000037.1 GCA_013816105.1 Actinomycetota bacterium | reverse complement strand
CGGTGACTCCGTGGCCCACTCGTTCGGACTCGATGACCGCCACTGTCCGGCCACCCTCCTTGAGAAGCGCCGCAACGGTCAGGCCGGCGATGCCCCCACCGATGACGGCGACGTCCACGGCGAGCTCCCCCGACACCGGGGGATAGTCGGTGCTCGGGGCCGTCGCGACCCAAATGGACTCGGTCGATTCGAAGGGGCCTTGATTCACGGATTTCTCCGGGTTCCGATCGGTCGTCGCTCATGGGTACCCCGGGTCGCCGGGAAGCAAACGCTGCAGGCGCTTCTCGTAGATGTCCCAGCGCCGGGTAGGGCGCATCCCGACCCGCTCGTAGAGCACGGTCGCGCCCGTCTCGTTCTGGGCGTCCACGTTCAGCGTCACGGTGGCAGCCCGCCGACGCCGGAACTCCGCGAACGCGGTTCGCAGGAGGCTCGCGCCGATCCCTCTTCCGCGCCAAGCCGGCAGGACGCCGAGAGCGTCGATCCATGGCTTAGCCCCGAGGTAGCGGCCAAGCAGTGCACCCACGACCCGGTCTCCATCCAGCGCGGCGAACCACAGCCCGGGGTCGAAGGAGGCAGCGGAGCGGAAGTCGCGGTTCCAGTCAGAGAACGAAATGGGGACGGAGCCCCAGTGCCCGGCGAAGGCCTCCTCCAGTACCGAATGGATCGCCGCCTCGTCCAGACCGGGACGAAATCCTCGGACGAGGATGCCTCGGGGAGGGGGCGTTGGCTCGAAATGGCCATCGTCAAGCGAGACCTCCATGTGCCAGAAGTGGCGCGCGGGGTCGTAACCCCGGGCCTCCAGCAGGGCGTGAGCCGCGCGGTCAACCGACACCACGGCGTTCCTGACCACCACCTCTTCGCCACCCGACCCGGCCGGGAGATGCTCGAGAGCCCTGCGTTCCATCCGATCTACCAGCGCTGTACCCAGGCCGCGACCCTGGTGGCTCGGGTGAACTCGTCCGAAGGCCTCGAACGTCCGGTGTGGCTCCTCGTCGTAGACCTCCGCGTACCCGACGATCGAGGCCGCCGGATCGATCACCACCCACGCGTCCCGCGCGAGATCGAAGCGTGCCCGGCGCCACTCCTCCAGAAGGTAGCCGGCATCTATCTCCCTGCTCCCGAAGTGATGAACGTCGAACGCGGTGAGCAGAGCATGAACCCCTTCGAGATCCGACTCTGTCGGGCCGCGAAGGGAGAAGCCTTCCGGCAGCCGCATTCCCCCGCCTTTCCCTTGTCCGTTCACCGGTCGAGCTTCCGTTAGGCTGACCGTCAGTGTCCATGATCCCCGCGAGCGTTCCGGCCCGGAGATAGCCACGACGATGCGCCGTCTCGTGATCATCCTGTTGATTCTCGGAGGAATCCTCGTGGCGGGCGACTTCGCTGCTCGAGCCTACGCGGAGTCCAGGGTCAAGGAGGTCCTCATGGCCTCCCTCGACCTCGAGCGACAGCCCGACGTCGCGCTTGGGGGCATCTCCTTCCTGTTCAGCCTCGCGGCGGGCACTGTCCCGTCGGCGACCGTCTCGGCGACCGATGTCACCATCGAGCGCGTGCCGGTGGAACGAATGGAGCTTCTCCTCCAAGAGGTCGCCTTCTCGCCCCGTGAGCTGCTGCGCAAGTCCGGAGCGATCCACGCGACAACGGGAGATGGGTCGGCCGTCCTCTCCGGGGAAGACGTCACGGCAGCGCTCCGCAACAACGACATCCCGGTTTCCGTACGCTTCGAGGCCGGTCGGGCTTTCGTTTCCGCTGAACCTCTGATAGGCGACGTCGCCGCGAACGTCTCGGTGGAGGATGGGCAGATCGTCCTTCGTCCGGACGTGCCGCTACTCGGGAGCCTCATCTCGGTGCGCCTCCCCCCGATCTTGCCCGGCGTTCGGTATACGAGCGTGACGCTAGAAAACGACCGGGCGGCCTTGTCCTTCGATCTGACGGACACGACCTTCGAGTTCTAGGGGCTTTTCGGGCCTGCCCAGCCATAATCCAAGGCCATGCTCCAGGTAAGAGACCTCAGCGTCGAGATCGGCGGCCGCCTCGTCGTCGAGGCCGCTTCGTTCGACGTCCGCTCCGGTGAGAAGGTGGGCCTCGTCGGTCGCAACGGAGCCGGCAAGACGAGCCTCTTGAAGGTACTCGCGGGGGAGTCGTCCTCGATCACCGGGACCGTACTGCGGCGCGGCGCCCTCGGCTATCTGCACCAGGATGTCCGGAGCGGCGGCGACCAGACGGTGACGGCCCTTGCCCAAGTCTTGTCCGGGCGCGGCCTCCACGACGCGATGATCGGCCTGGAGGACCTTCGCCTGGCACTCGAGCGCGACGTCTCTCGTCGCAGCATCGCCCGCTACGCCCGCGCCGAGGAGGAGTTCCGATCGGCCGGCGGCTATTCCGCCGACTCCGAGGCGCGGCGCATCGCCGCGGGCCTGGGCCTGGCCGGCGATCGGCTCGAACTACCGGTTCGCGTGCTCTCCGGGGGCGAGCGCCGGCGGGTCGAGCTGGCCCGGATCCTGTTCGCCGGGAGCGAGCTCCTTCTGCTCGATGAGCCGACGAATCACCTCGACACCGACGCGAAGGCATGGCTCACCAAGTTCTTGACCTCCTATCGGGGAGCCCTCCTGGTCGTGAGCCACGACCTCGTCCTGCTGGACGCGGCCATAACGCGCGTGCTGCATCTCGACGAGTCCGTCGTGGTCGAATACAAGGGCACGTACTCCCAATACCGAACCGTTCGCAAGCGGGACGAGGCCCGCCAGACGAAGGTCGCGGCCCGGCAGAAGGCCGAGATCGACCGGCTCGCCAGCCTCGCCGACTCGATGCGGCACCAGACCGTGAAGAGGGCCCGCATCGCAAGGACGCTTGACACCCGGGTCGAGCGGTTGCGTGGTGAGGCCATCGCCGCCCCGGCCAGGCAACGCCGCATCAGCGTCCGCCTCCCCGTCCCGCCCCATTCGGGCCGGGTGGTGCTTGTAGCCGAAGGATTGGCGAAGGGCTACGGAGGGCCGGCTGTCTTCTCCGACGTGGACTTCGATCTCGGACGGATGGAGCGGCTTCTCGTCATGGGATTGAACGGCGCCGGCAAGACCAGCCTGCTTCGCATCCTGGCCGGAGAGAGCCGGAGCGACGCCGGCCGGCACCGGTTTGGAGCCGGCGTGTCCGTCGGGTACTACGCCCAGGAGCACGAGGGCATCACCGCAGGCGTGGACGTCCTGGAGCACCTGCGCCGCATGTCCGGTGCGCTCGATCAGCACCTCCGCGCGATCCTCGGGATGTTCGGCCTCACCGGAGAAGTGGCGTTCCAGGATGCCGGGACGCTCTCGGGCGGGGAGAAGACGAAGCTGGCCCTGGCGCAGCTCGTCGCCGGACGGCACAACCTACTGCTTCTCGACGAGCCGACGAACAACCTGGATCCGCCCTCTCGGGAAGCGGTGGCCCGGGCGCTGGGCTCGTGGGAGGGAACGATGGTGATCGTGAGCCACGACCGCGAGTTCGTGGACGAGCTCGCCCCGGACCGCGTGTTGATGATGCCGGAGGGGACGCTCGACTTCTGGAGCGAGGACCTGCTGGACCTGGTGTCCCTCGCTTGAACCGCGTGAAACTCTACGCGGGGGTGACCCGCTTGGAGTCCGATCCCCCGGAGCTGCTCTTCACGGTGATGTTCTGCGGATTTGTGGGCCAGGAGAACGTCTTTCGGTACTGGCCGCCGCCCATGTTCTTCAGCGTCCCGATGAGCTCGTCGGTCGCCGTAACGAATACCTGAAGCGTGGCCGTGGGATCCGTACTGGTGGCGACGACCTTCAGTGCCTTGGTCACAGCAAAGTACTTCGCCGTCTGGATCCCCACCGTGTCGACGGGTGGTGGCACCTCGGCCACGTCGATCGCATAGAGCCAGGAGTAGGGGTCGGGCGGGGACACACACAGCGGCACGGCCGGGATGTAGGCCCGGTCGCCGGACGGCGTGAACCGCGGCCGCGCGTAGGGCACGGGACACGTCCCATCCGGGTCGAACGGCAGGTCGATCTGGAACTGCTCCTGCCCGCTCGCCGTGTCGTAGCCCTCGATGCGGCCCGGCTTTCCGTACGTCTCCTGCCCGCCCAGGAGCACGAGCTCGTTCGTCGGGCTGACGATCGGGCCGGGGACAGGACCCGTAGCCAACATCTCCTTCTGGTGGATCCACTTCGGGGAGGGCGCGGGGCTCAGCGCATACAGCTGGAACAGGTTGCGCTCGATGTAGATCGTTCCCTCCGGGCCAACGTCGGGGGCGCTCAGGACGTTGGTCACCCCCGGCTCGTCTCCGAAGAAGGCCCACAGGAACTGGCCGGAGGGCGTAGGCGTTGAGCCGAGGCTCGATACCGGTGGGCACGTAGACCGTCCCGTCCGGTCCCACCGCCGGCTGTCCGGGTCGGGAGAGGTCGGCGTGGAACCGCTGGTTCCCTCCTGAGAGCTCGAACGCCCACAGGTCCCCGAAATACGTCGAGACAACGTACATCTGCCCCGAGCCGAACACAATCTCCTTCCCTACCTGTCCGTACTCGGCAACGGTCGGAGCTCCCCTGTTGCTCCACCGAAGTGCGCCAGCCGGGGTGAGCGATACGGCCCCGCGCGCTGAGTCGAGGTCGAATACGGCGTAGATGTTCCCGTCCGGGCCCACGCCGGGGCCGGCTATCGGCCCCTGGGAACCCGGGTCCACGAACCGCCACTTGCGCGTCCCGTTCGGATTCACCGCGTGGATCGAGCTGTTGATGCCGGCCACGCCGAAGTAGATCGTGCCGTCCGCGCCGATCACGGTCGGGCCTGTGACCCGCCCCCATCGGCGCTGGCGTCGTAGACCCACTTCAGCGCACCGTCGGTGGTCAGGGCGTATAGGAACCCGGAGGAGTCGTTCACATACACGGTGCCATCGGCCCCAACGGCGGCGCGATGGCTGATGTAGTTCGCCTCGGTCCTGAACCGCCAGGCCACGCCGGCCTGTGCGGCCGGGCGCGCTTCGACGTTGATCGTCTTCGGGGCGCTGGCGACGCCGCCAACGACCAACTGCACCGAGGCCACGCCCACGGGCGTTGTCTCGGGAACGTAGGCGGCGACCTTCGTGTCGGTCCAATTGGAGGTCCAGGCCGCAACGCCGCCGATGACGACGGAACTGGCGCCCTTGGCGTCCCCGAAGCCGGCCCCCGTGATGTTGACGAGGCTGCTGCGCGCCGCCGAATCGGGTGTGATGGCTCTGACCTAGACGGCAGCCGCCGCCGCGCCCGCGGGGAGCACGGAGAGCCACAGAATGAAGGCGAGCGCCCCTCCGGTCAAGAGCTTGGCGCCGCTAGAGAGACCAAGATGGTTGCGGAGAATCGGGCCGTTCCTTCTCTGGGTTGTTGACAAGTACATCAAACAGCCTACGACGCCCGGCGCTCTGACTCGGCAAGAAAGGGGGTAAAGGCTGGTTAAGAATTGGTAGTTCCAATGCCGACCTTGGAACGCCGGCGCTACTCCTGCGAGGAGGCTTCCGTGGACATCCCCCGGATCTGCTCCACGATCTCCTCGTTGGCGAGCGTCGTGACGTCACCCAGCGCTCGACCCTCGGCGACGTCTCGCAGCAGCCGTCGCATGATCTTGCCAGAGCGGGTCTTCGGAAGGTCATCCGTGAAGATGATCCCGTGGGGTCGCGCGATCTTTCCGATCACCTTCGCCACGTGCTCGCGCAACTCCCCGGCCACCACCCGGTCCCCGGTCTGCCCGCTCTTCAGCGTGACGAAGGCGACGATGGCCTGACCCACCCTCTCGTCCGACCTCGCAACGACCGCGGCCTCGGCGACGCGCTCATTGTCCACGAGCGCCGACTCGACCTCGTACGTCGAGATCCGGTGCCCGGCGACGTTCATGACGTCGTCGATGCGGCCGAGAAGCCAAAAGTAGCCGTCCTCGTCCCGCTTCGCGCCGTCGCCCGCCAGGTAGGTCTCCTTCCCGTAACGGGAGAAGTACGTCTCGACGTACCGTTCTGGGTCCTTGTAGATGGTTCGGAACTGGCCCGGCCACGGCCGCTTCAGCACCAGGTAGCCACCGCCGCCCGGCGGGACCGGTCGGCCCTGCTCGTCGTAGACCTCCGCCTCGATGCCCGGAAACGGCCGAGTGGCGGACCCGGGCTTCAGCCTCGTGATGCCCGGGAGAGGGGTGATCAGGATGTGGCCGGTCTCGGTCTGCCACCACGTGTCCACAACGGGACAGCGCTCCCCTCCGATATGCTTCCAGTACCAGACCCAGGCTTCGGGATTGATGGGCTCACCGACCGAGCCCAGAAGGCGCAGCGAGGAGAGGTCGTGCTTCTGCGGATACTCCTCCCCCCACCGCATGAAGCTTCTGATGGCGGTGGGGGCGGTGTAGAGGATGGTGGCCCCGTACCGCTCCGCGATCGACCAGAGCCGATCCTTGTCGGGCCAGTCCGGAGCGCCCTCATAGATGATTCCCGTCGTGTGATTCGCGAGCGGTCCGTAGACGATATAGGAGTGTCCGGTCACCCACCCGATGTCCGCGGCGCACCAGTACACGTCGTCGTCGTGGATGTCGAAGATCGCTCGGTGTGTGGTCGAGCATCCGGTGAGGTACCCGCCCGTCGTGTGGACGATCCCCTTGGGCTTTCCGGTCGTGCCGGACGTGTACAGGATGTAGAGCATATCCTCCGAGTCCATCGGCTCCGCCGGACATTCCGCCGGCTGATCGCCGACCAGGTCCGCGTACCAGACGTCGCGGCCCTCGACGAAGGGATGGTCTCCGCCCGTCCGTCGGACGGTGACCACATGCTCAATGCTGGGGCACCCCCGGAGAGCCTCGTCGGCGTTGCGCTTGAGCGGCACCTCCTGGCCACGACGGTACCCGCCGTCGGCCGTGATCAGTACCTTCGCCTCGGCGTCGTTGATCCGGTCCCTGAGCGCCTCGGCCGAGAAACCACCGAACACCACGGAGTGGGGAGCGCCGAGCCGCGCGCATGCGAGCATGGCGACGGGAAGCTCGGGGATCATCCCGAGATAGATGGCGACGCGGTCGCCCTTGCGGACTCCGAGCGACTTCATGCCGTTCGCCAGACGGCAGACCTCCTCCAACAGCTCACGGTAGGTGAGCGACCTACGGTCGCCCGGCTCCCCCTCCCAGTGGAACGCAACCTTGTCGCCTCCCCCCGCCTCGACGTGCCGATCGAGGCAGTTGTGGGCAACGTTGAGCTTGCCGCCGAGGAACCACTTGACCCAAGGCGGGTCCCATCGCAACACATCTCCCCACGGCTCGAACCACGAGAGGCGCCCCGCCTCCCGCGCCCAAAAGGCCTCCGGATCCGAGGCCGCCCTCTCATAGATCGACGGATCGCTCCACAGCGCCTGGCGCCGGAACGCCTCGGAGGGTTCGAAGACACGCCCCTCCGAGAGCAGGGCATCGATGGTCGCTTCGGAGTCCGTCATCGGGTCACCTCCTGGCCTCGTCGAGCCGGGAACTCGACGATGTTATGCCTTCGCCTCTCCTCATGGCTTCGGCGACCGCCGGCGGCGCATCGATTCGCGATCCCTCCGGATGCTTGCGGTGTGCCTTTCCTGGCAACACAATGGAAGGTGAGGCCGTCAACGGACGGCCTCTCTAGCTATCGGAGCCGGAAAACCGGCCGGAATGGACGAAAGGAGGTGAACAGGTGGCGAAGTACGAGGCCTACTGCGTGAAGTGCAAGGACAAGCGCGAGTTCGAGGGTGAGGAGACCACGCTCAAGAACGGGCGTCGGGCCGCGAAGGGCTCCTGCCCCGTATGCGGGACGACGGTCATGAGGATCCTGGGCAAGGCTTCCTGAACCGTCGACGGCGAATGTAACGGGCCGGAGACACGCCCGGTACCCGGGGGTGAACCCTGCCCGGTAGAACGGTGCGGTGGCATCCGTCGAGCGAAAGGGGTACGCAGATGCGCCGCACGGGATTGGTTCTTCTCGCATTGCTGATCGCCGCCGTCGGCCCCGGGATCGGTGGCGCGTCCGCCTCCCGGTCTTCCGGGACGGCGAGCCCGCGCACTCCTGACTTCAACGGCGATGAATACGCCGATCTGGTGCTCGCCGCCCCCGTCGAGAGCGTGAACGGGGACGAGGCGGCCGGGGCGGTGAACGTCATCTACGGCTCCTCGGGGGGCCTGATGGC
>JACDEY010000224.1 GCA_013816105.1 Actinomycetota bacterium | reverse complement strand
CACCCGAGGCTGCTCATTAGGCTCGGAGGGCTGTTTCATCGCGCGATTCGGGCGGGAGGACATGTGTAACGGGAACAACCCGCCGGGCAGGCGGGTTGTTCCCTGATCGCTCGTCGCGGCCCCGGGGACGAACCCCGGAGCGAGCGATCGCAGCTACCCGATCTTGCGGGCCGCGTTCCTCGACGCTGCGGCCGTGGCCTCCACGACCCTCCCGACGCTCGTGACCGCGGCCTTGACCCGAGAGCGGGCGGACCCCACCTGGTCCACGGCACGCCGGGTTGGGGCCGAGCGCCGAACGCCGGACACGATCCGCTCCCCCCGGTCGGCGAGATCTCGATACATCCGGCTCACCCTGCCCCGCGGATCGGAGGCCAACTGGCCGACCACATCGGGAACTTCCCGCGCCTTCTCAATCACCAGCTGCCCCGCGCCGATCGGCGCATAGACGAGTGGCCGGACGTAGCCTCCCCTTGGAGCGCGCGTGCTCGAAGTGGGAGCCTTCGACGTGATGGCCCCGGCCGGGATCGCCTTCGCCGCACTGCTTGCTCGTCGGGAGGGCCGAGCCGCTGTCGCGCTCGCCTTCTTGCGTGTGGTGCTCCTCGTGTTCGTGGCCATGATCAGGCCTCCTTTCGCGTGATCTTGCTGGGCTTGCGTGCAGGGGCGGCCGAGCGAGGCGGTGGCTTGTCGCCTTCCGCCGCTTCGCCGCGCGTGTCCGCTCGACGGCTCTCGGCGCGGAACGCCTCGTAGATCTGGATCAGTGCGTGCCGCTGCCGCTCGGAGATGGTGACGTCGGCCATCACCGCGGCGACGACGTCGGGCGCGGGCCGGTCCTCGAGGAAGCCTGCCTGAACGTAGAGGGTCTCGGCGGAGATCCGGAGGGCTCTCGCGATGGCCTGGAGTATCTCGGCGCTCGGCCGTCGAAGCCCCCGTTCCACCTGCGACAAGTAAGGGATCGAGACACCGGCCGCCCCGGCGATGTGGCGGAGAGACAGACGGGCCTTCGTCCGCTGTTCCCGTATGAAGCTTCCCACCTTCGACACGTTCATCCCGCTGTCGACGATACCAGAGTTTTATACACTTGCAAACGAGTTAGGATACGCTGGCTAAACCTCGAGGGGGGTTTCCGAAGGTGGTCAGCCCCGAAGGGCGAAGTCGGCGACGAGCTCCCCGACTGGTTCACCGCCGCCCAGAACCGGCGGGCGCCTGTGCGCCGTGAGCATCTCCAGAGCGACCCGCTCGAGGAGCCCCAGCAACTCCAGGGTCCGAAGCAGGGCCGGCCCGGTGGCCCGCGAGGATCCGTCGCGCACCCGCACGGCAATCCCGAGAGAACCGCCGACGACGGCGGCGCAGGACAGTCCCTCCGCGCCGCCCTTCACGATGAGGTTCTCCGTCGCCTGCATCACCGCCGTGTCGAGGCGACCTCGCCCGGCCACCAGGTACGGCTCGGCCCGCATCGCCCGAATGGCGCGCGCGGCGTGTGGGGCCAGGGAGCCGAGCGTCTGTGGTTCGCCGAGCCGGGCGAAGATGGTCGCCATCGCGCGAAGGGGCAGTCTGTGCACCGGTACACCGCAACCGTCGACGCCCACGTGAGAGGGAGGTACGTTCCCGCCCTTCGTGACTGCCTCATGAATCGCCTGCTGCAGGGGATGCCGGGGTGTCCGGTAGCTCTCCAACGGCCAGCCCTGAGAGCGGGCCGCTGCGAGCATCCCGGCGTGCTTCCCCGAGCAGTCCGAGTTGATCGGTAGCCGCTCGGGTGCCGCGGCCCGCGCCTCGTCGTCCATCGGGCGGACCGCGGGGGTCTGCAGCGCGGCTTCAGGTACGCCGGCACGAGCGAGCACCGAGCGCACCGCCTCGAGGTGGACCGGTTCTCCGTTGTGGGAGGCGCACATGACGGCTACCTCTCGGTCCTCGAAAGCGGCCGCCGCGAACGAGAGCGACACGGAGGCCTGGAGCGGCTTCATCGAGGAGCGGGCGAACAGCGGCCGGTCCGGGTCTCCGGCGAAGGCGATGAGCCGGCCGGATGCAGCGGCGACGGCGACGTCCACGACGTGGAGGGATTCCTCCACACCGGATCGGATGACCCGAACCACAGGTACGTCGCTCATGCGGAGAGGGAGCCTACGGCCGGTGCCATCGCGCGACCACCCGTCATCGCGACATAGGCGTGGCTCCGCCCCACTTCAGGAGAGAGCCCGCGAGGGATCCTCCCGATACCGGTGCTTCAGCTCGTCCTGCAGGCTGTCGTGGACCCTCATCACCGCGCTCCGGTCCCCCGACACCTCGCGCTCCCCCCGAGCGAGGACGTCGATGGCTCCAGCGAGGTGTTCGTCCACCAGCGCTCGCGGGTCATCGACGATCAGCCGACCTACCATTTCGTCGGCCCGACGTTCAGCCTCCTCCACGTCCTCGGCGGGCAGGACCACGCGAACGGCCTCGCCTCGGACCCGCGCGCGAGGAGGGCCCTGAGACAGGACTCGCTGGAGCTCCTCGAGCAACGGGGGCGGGGCGGAGCCCGTGGCCCGGCGCTGGCTCTCGGCGGTCAACGCGTCCCTGCGCACCTGCACGAGGCGACGCAAGAAGGACAGGAATTCTCGCTCGGCGAGGGCCATCGCGCGACGGCGCCGGACCTCCTCGAGGGACAGGTCCGAGATCCCCTCCAGGAAGGCCGGCTCCAGCACCTGGCGTGTCCGGCTGAATCGAGCGACTCCCGTCATGGCCTCCCCATCTGGCGCAGGCATTATCGCTCAGAGGCGCGCCGCGGTGTCAGACGACGTAGAGGACCAGCCGTGGTCCGGCATTATCCAGTGGCCGGATCAGAGCTCGGTCGGTGCCGACAGTCGGTATCCACTGCCGCGAACCGTTTCGAGCAGGCCGCTCCCGAGTTTCCGTCGCAGATAGCCCACGTAGACGTCCACGAGGTTCGTGCCCGGATCGAAGTCGAATCCCCAGACGCGAGAGAGGAGCTGTGCTCTCGACAGCACCTGACCGGGATGGCGCATGAAGGTCTCCAGCAAGGCGAACTCTCGGGCTGAGAGGTCCACCTCCCGCCCTGCGGCGATCGCCCTCCTC
>JACDEY010000036.1 GCA_013816105.1 Actinomycetota bacterium | reverse complement strand
TCGGTCGTCTTCACGTCCCTCGGTGCGTTCGCAGGCGTACTCGTTCCGGTCGTCCGGTCGACGACCGGACAGCGTATCGCCGGGCTCGTGGTCCTCGCGGTCGGGGTGTTCCTGCTGCTGTACGCGCTCCAGGTCGGGTCGGCCTCCCTGTACGGCGAGCGCCGGCCGCTCCTCGCCAGGGTGCGACTTGGCGGGGCCTCGGCGTTCCCGCTCGGGATGGCCTTCGCCGCGGGGTGGACGCCCTGCATCGGACCCGTGCTGGCCGGCATCTTCGCGCTCGCGGCGGCGCAGTCGGATCCGGCGAGGAGCGCGCTCCTGCTGTTCGCGTTCTCGATGGGCTTAGGCGTCCCGTTCGTGCTGATCGGGCTCGGGGTGGGCGGGCTGATGCGCCGGCTCGGGTTCCTCCAACGTCACTACCGCGCGATCGCCGGCGTGTCGGGCTCGGTGCTCGTCCTGATCGGCCTGCTACTCCTGACCGGAGCCTGGGTCCGGGTCATGTCGCCCCTGCTACGCCTCGTGAAATCGTTCGAGCCTCCGATCTGAGCATCACGAAACCCCCGCGCCGTCGGCCCGGGGAATCCCTGGCCTTGTGGCGGCGTCCTAGGGTGGAGGAGCGATGGCAAGCGATCAGGATGAGTTTCTGCGAGCCACGATGGGTGCGATGGACCTCGTCTACAACCTGTCCCGACGGCTGACCGACGGCCGCCAGGACGCCGAGGACCTGGTGCAGGACACGTTCCTCCAGGCGTTCCGGGCGTGGGCGGATCACCGCCGCCCCAAGAAGGTGGAGCCCTGGCTCGCCACGATCTGCCTGAACCTTGCTCGGTCTCGGTACCGCGCCCGGGCGCGCCGGCCGTCCGAGGTTCCGTTCGAGGAGTGGATGGTCCAGGCCGGATCGAGTTCGGATCCGGAGTCGCAGGCCGTCGGGAAGATCGAACGCGAGCAGCTGTACCGGGCGATGCGCGCCCTTCCGGAGGAGCAGCGCGTGGCGATCACGCTGGTCGACCTGTCCGGGCTCTCCACGTATCAGGCCGCGGAGGCAATGGGGACGCCTAGGGGCACCGTCCTTTCACGACTTCACCGAGGCCGGCGCGCGCTCGCCCGGCTGCTCGGTGATCGGATCGAGGAGGTCACGCGATGATGCGCTGGATGCGGCGGGGGTTCCGGCGCCGGCCGCACGACCCCGAACGCAACGCCGCCGAGTACGTGACGGGCGAGCTGTCGAAGCGCGCGACCCGCTGGTTGGAAGCCCACCTGCTGCACTGCGAGGACTGCTGGCGCGAGGTGCTCCTGGGACGGCTCGGACGCAGGATCGCAGCGGAGGCTCGCGAGCAGGCCTCGGCGGGCCTTCGCGATCGGGTCCGGGGCGCCGTGCAGTTCACGAGCGAAGGTGGACCGGCAGGGCCTGCGGAGTCCCTCGGGCCATGACCGGGAGGGGTCGCCCCGCGGCGAACGCCCGTGGTCGGGACGTCGGGGCCGAGGCCGAGGCCAAACGCGCTCGACGAGCAGTCGCGAAGGCGGAGCGGGAACGGCGGGGGCGACGGGCGCGCTTGGTCTCTCGCGGCAAGGTGGCGGCGTTCGTGCTCGTGCTGGCAGCGGCCACGGGGGTGCTGGCCGTCGGGCTCGTCCGCGACGTGCAGCCGTCCGGCGTCGCGTTCGCCGGCGACCTTCGCCGGGGTGGGACGCTCGAGGAGCTCCGTCTCCCGCAGCTCGAGAGCGACGGCGTCGTCGAGTACGCCGACTATGCCGACCGACCTCTGGTGATCAACTTCTTCGCTTCGTGGTGCCCGTTCTGCATCGCGGAGATGCCTGACTTCGAGCGAGTCCACCGGCTCCTCGGCGACGAGGTGACGTTCCTCGGCATCTCCCAGAGCGACCCCCGGAGCGCGAGCATCGATCTCGCGCGGGAGACCGGCATCACGTACGACACGGCCATCGACGAGCGGGGCGAGTTCTTCCGCGCCGCCGGCGGCCAGGGGATGCCGACGACGATCTTCGTTCGGCCGGGTGGTGAGATCGCCGAGGTCTGGGTCGGTCCGCTCACCGCCGATGCGCTCCAGGAGCTCGTGGCCGAGCACTTCGGGCTCATCGCCTGAGGACTGAGCGACAGCCCTCGTAGGGTGGGGCTTCGACCGGCGTGCTGCGGGGCCGACACGGCGAAAGTTGCTCGTCTTCGACGTGAACGAGACGATGCTGGACCTCGGGGTCCTTCGAGAGCCGTGCGCCGAGGTGTTCGGAGACGCCGCCGCGCTCGGCGAGTGGTTCGCCCGGCTGCTCCACGGCTCGCTGGTGGCGACGTTGACCGACGCCTACGAGGACTTCGCGTCGATCGGCCGTCGGGCGCTTGACGACGTCGCCGCGTCACGGCGTGGGCGAGCCCTTTCGGATGAGGATCGCGATGCGATCCTGGGGACGATGCGCCGCCTCCCGGCCCACACAGAGGTGCCCGACGCACTCGATCGGCTTCGCTCTGCCGCTTCCCCCTCGCCACCCTCACGAACTCCTCGGACGCGGCGCGGGCACAGCTGGAGCACGCCGGCCTCCTCGAGATGTTCGACCACGTGCTCTCGGTCGAGGATGTCCTTCGCTACAAGCCGGCGCCGGAGCCGTACCTGATGGCAGCCGAGCGGCTGCGCGTGCAGCCCTCGGAGCTGCGGATGGTTGCCGCACAACGACTGGGATGCATCGGGGGCGACGAAGGCAGGGTGTGCAGCGGCGTACGTGGCGCGAACCGACGTGCCCCTCGTGCTCGGGCGGCCACCGGACGTCGTGGGAGCGGATCTCTCGGCCGTCGCGGCCACGCTCCTCGAGGTCGACGAGCCGCCTAGCTGAGGTCTCGGAGAGGTCCCGGGAGAAACGCCGTGTGGCGCAGATCTTCCGTGCGACCCGACTGGTAGGCGAGGAGGGAATAGTTCCCGTCCGGCGTCCGTTCGAGAGAGCGAGGGTGAGCGAGGGGGGCTTGGGAATCCGGCACATGCGGTCGGTGTGGACGGCGAGCACGGTCGGCGCGCTCGCCGTGGTCGCGAGCCATTGGGCCTACCGGCGACTGGTGGCCGGCGAACTCGTCATAGATCTGTCGATCGGGCGCACGATCCGACCGCTCGGGCCCATCGACGCACGCATCGAGGCGCCCCGTGAACTCGTCTTCGACGTGATCGCCGCGCCCTATCTCGCATCGCCGCCTTCGTCGCTCGCCGAAAAGATCCAGGTTCTGGAGCGCTCGGAGGAGATGGTGCTGGCGGCCCACCGGACGCCGGTCCGGGACAGGCTGGTGGCGACCACCGTCGAGACCGTCCGGTTCGAGCGTCCCGGCGCCGTCTACTTCCGGCTCCTGCGCGGCCCCGTTCCTCACGTCATCGAACGGTTCGAGCTGGCCGAAGACGGGGATGCCACGCTCTTCCACTACGAGGGCGAGCTGGGGGCTGACCTCTGGGCTGTGGGCCGCTGGTGGGGAGACCTGGTGGCCCAGCGCTGGGACGAAGCGGTTCGCGGGTCTGTCGCCGAGATCACGCGGATCGCCGAAATGCGCGCCGCACATCACAAGCCAAGGCCAGCGTAGGGCTGACGTGTACGGGGAGGAGTGCTGGGCCGTGGAGACCTCGAAGGACGGCGAGCGCTGGCGCTTCTTCGGGAGGGTCTGGAAGCAGCCGGGCGAACCTGTCCTCCTGCACGCGGTCCCGAGGTTCGTTTGGCCATCGGGCGAAAGGGCCTTGATGCCGAGCTCCACCTGTTCATCCACCTCGGCGACGCGGACCTGGAAGAATTCGTCGAGGTTCTGGTTGAAGATGGCCAGGAACTTGACCCGCTCGAGCAGGGGAAGAGACGGATCCTCGGCCAGCGCCAGGACGCGGGCGTCGAACTCCAGCCAGGACAGGTGTCGATTGAGGTAACGAGGCCTCCGAGAGTCCTCCGAAGGAACATTGGCCTCGTCCTCAGTGATGTGCCGGAGGTTCAGCGCGGCGTCCATGCAGCCAAGGCCTCCCGCCCATGGCCGGACTTGTCAGCGGGGGAACGGATATCCGGACCCTAGCCGAGGAAGGTGAACGTCCGGTGTCGGGCGCGCAAACGTCGCTCCGGCGAGCCCGCTCCCACACGGCGTGTTCGGCCGGTGTCCGGGGCCCGATTCGGATGCTCCGGGTTCACCCGGCAGTCACCTTCGACTGCTAGCGTCCGTTTCCACGATGAGCCCCTCATCCGAGACGGAGATCCGCCATCACCTCAAGGTGGCAGTGGATCGGCTGGTCCGTGCCTTCTCCGGGACGTTCTCGCCCGAGACGGTCACCAGGTATGTGGACGAGACGCTCTCGCAGTGGTCGGGGTCTCCCGTGACGGGCTACATTCCACTGCTCCTGGAACGTTTCGTCCGTCAGCGCCTGACTGCACTCGGACAGGCGGAGGGCACCATCGTGAAAGAGGTTCCAGAGGTTCTCTTCGTGTGCGTGCACAACGCTGGTCGCAGCCAGATGGCCGCGGCGTTGCTCGACCACCGCGCGAAGGGCCGCGTGCACGTTCGCTCGGCGGGAACGCTCCCGGGAAGCAAGATCCACGCCCCGGTGGTCGCCGTGATGGAGGAACTCGGGTTGGATTTGACCCAGGAGTTTCCGAAGCCGCTGACCGACGAGGTGGTTCGAGCGGCCGACGTCGTCATCACGATGGGGTGCGGGGATGCCTGTCCGGTGTATCCGGGCAAACGCTACCTCGACTGGGAATTGCCCGACCCGGAGGGCAAGGCCATCAAGGAGGTCCGCTTGATCCGTGACGAGATCGACCGGAGGGTGAAGGCTCTGATCGAGGAGCTGGTCCCGCCGTCCCCTTGACTCCGGCTCCCCCCGAGGGTCGTACTCTCGTCAGGGCCAGGCGGCAAACACGGTGCCGTGTCCCGTCCGAATCGCTTCCTGGAACGAGGCCCGAACGCGTTCCTCCAGGCGGCCGGATCGAAGATCTGCTGCGAGGCGCGCGAGGCCCTCCAGTCGCACCGCCTCCGGCAGCCGCTGGAAGAACGACGTGTTACGCAGGTAGGCCGATCCCGCCAGTCGGAGGGCGTCGGTATGCAGGGCCTGGAGGTTCGCGTCCGCGGTGTCGAGGTAGACGAAGCGTTCGTGCGCGACGCGCGAGAAGCCTGCCTCCGAAAGATCCCGCAGGATGTCGCCCTCGGGTGGATGCTCGTGCTCGGGTGGCCGGGAGCCGGCGAAGTACTCATAGACGAAGGAAGGCTCAAGGTTCTCCTGGGTGAAGTCCTGCAGCACGAACGGGCCGTCTCGGATCACCCGCCTGGCCTCTCGCATCGCGCTGGGCCTTCCGCCCACGAGGTGCAGCGCCGCGACGACCATTGCGCAGTCGACCGATGCGTCGGCGATGGGCATCGCCAGGGCGTCACCTACGATCTGCCGGCCCGCCCCCACCTTCGGCACGGAGAGCGCCAGCATGGCCGGCTCCGTATCGAGGACGACCACGCGAAACCCGCGAGCACGCAGGGCCTGTCCGTAGTTGCCCGTACCTCCGCCGATGTCCAGAAGTGCTCGATCGTCCGGCGGTCCGAGGAACCTGGCAAGCACTCGGACCAGCGTCGGGCTGGCCCCGCGGGTTCGGTCGTACGACCGCGCCTGGGTCGCGTACTTCCCGATGTCGCGCCGGACGGGCATTGGCCAAGCCTAGCGACGTCTCGGCCCTCGGGGGCTAGCCGACGAACTTGTAGCCGAGGCCGCGCACGGTGAGGATGTGCTCGGGCTGGTGCGGGTCTCGCTCGATCTTCTGGCGGAGCCGCTTGACATGGACGTCGAGCGTCTTCGTGTCGCCGTAGTAGTCGGCGCCCCAGATCTCCTCGATGAGGAACTGGCGAGTGAGCAGCCTCCCTTTCCGGACGAGGAGCGTCTCGAGGAGCTCGAACTCCTTGGGAGTGAACGCCACCGGCCGGTCTCGGACGGTCACCTCGTGACTCTCGGTGTCGAGCTCCACCGGTCCCCCCGCGAGGCGCCCGTCGGGGGTGGCGGCCTGATCCATCTCGGCGCGGCGCAGATGCGCCCGAACGCGGGAGATCAGCTCCCGCATGGAGAACGGCTTCGTTACGTAATCGTCCGCCCCGAGCTCAAGGCCGGCCACCTTGTCGGCTTCGGAGTCCTTCGCCGTGAGCATCAGGATCGGCACGGAGGACTCCCGGCGGATCGCCCGGCAAACGTCCAGGCCGGAGAGCTTCGGCAGCATGAGGTCCAGGACCACCAGGTGGGGCCGGTCGGCCCGAAATCGCTCGAGCGCCCGCTCTCCGTCGGCGGCCGTGACGACGGCGAAGCCTTCACGTAGAAGGTTGTACGAGACGCTCTCGGCCAGGGCGGCCTCGTCCTCCACGAGCAGGACCTTCGGGGAGGACGGGGAAAGTGGGGTGCTCACGAGATTGGATGCGAGGCGTCGGTGAACTCCTTGAACTCGCCGGTCAGCAGGAACGCTACCTGCTCACCGATGTCGACCGCGTGGTCGGCGACCCGCTCGAGCTGGCGAGACACGATGTTCATGTGGATCCCCCATTCGAGCATCTTCGGGTCTCCCGCCAGGCCGACCACCTCCCGATACATGCCCCGGTTGAGCCGGTCCACCGGGTCATCCATCTCCGGCAGGGCCGTCGCGAGCGCGAGATCGCGGCGCACGAAGGCGGCGAGGGCCGTACGCAGCATGGAGCCGGCGACCTCGGCCATCTCCTGGAGTTGCCCCAGCACCGTCTCGTTCGTGGGAAGGGTGCGGGTGGCGATCGCCATCTTCGCGATGTTGACCGCCATGTCCCCGATGCGCTCGAGATGCAGGTTGATGTGGAGGATCGCCGAGACCAACCTGAGGTCGGAGGCCACCGGCGTCTGCGTCGCCAGGAGGTCCAGCACCCGCCGCTCCACATCGATGTAGCGCTCATCGATCAGGTCGTCCCCGGCGATCACCTCACCGGCGAGCCGGTCGTCCCGGGTGGCGAGCGCATCGCAGGCGCGGCGGAGCGCGTTTTCGGCCAGGTCCGCCTCGGTGACGATCTCCGCCTCGAGGGCGTCGAGCTCGTCGTGGAACTTGCGTCGCGGCGCCTGCATCTAGCCGAACCGCCCGGTGACGTAGTCCTCCGTGCGCGGATCGGAGGGATTCGTGAACATCCTGTCCGTTGCGTCGACCTCGACCAGCGTGCCGGTCCGCTGCCCGTCCTGGCGCACGTCGACGGTGAAGAAGGCGGTCCGGTCACTCACCCGCGCCGCCTGTTGCATGTTGTGGGTCACGATGATGATCGTGTAGTCGCGCTTGAGCTGCTGCATCAGCTCCTCGATGCGCAGAGTCGCGATCGGGTCGAGGGCCGAGCAAGGTTCGTCCATCAGGATCACGTCGGGCTCAACCGCGATTGCCCTGGCGATACAGAGACGCTGCTGCTGCCCGCCCGACAACGCCATTCCGGATTCCTTTAGTTTGTCCTTCACCTCGTCCCAGAGGGCCGCCTTCTTGAGAGATTCCTCGACGAGGTCCGCCATGTTTCCCTTGTAACCGGCGATCCGGGGGCCGAACGCGATGTTGTCGTAGATCGACTTCGGAAAGGGGTTCGGCTTCTGGAAGACCATCCCGATCCGACGCCGGACCTCTACCGGATCCACGCTGCGCTCGTACAGATCGACGCCGTGATAGAGGATCGTTCCCTCGATCCGCGCCCCGTCGATCAGGTCGTTCATCCGGTTGAAGCAGCGAAGCACCGTCGTCTTGCCGCACCCGGAGGGCCCGATGAGGGCCGTGATCTCGTTCCTGAGGACCGGCAACGTCACTTCCCGGACGGCGCGGAACTCCCCGTAGTAGACGGATAGGTTCTGAACGTCGAAGATGACCGAGCCCTCGCCCACCACCGCGCCGCCGTGCCCCCCTCTTGCTGGCCGGTTCACCGTCAGCCTTCCCCCGACCGGGTCCCTCGGGTCCTTCGATTCTGTCACGACGTCGGCGCTCACCGGGATCACCACTTCCGCTCGTATCGGTTTCGCAGGATGATGGCTGCCGCGTTCACCACCAGGATCAGGGCCATCAGGACGATGATGGCGGCGGCGGCGTTCTGGCGTGCGTCCGCCGACGGCTGGCGGGACCAATCGAAAATGATGGTCGGAAGGGCGGTGAAGTTCCCGAGTAGCCGGTCCCCTATGCCTCCGCTGCCGGTTGTGAAGAATCCCGTCACGGCGCCGATCAGGATGAGCGGCGC
>JACDEY010000223.1 GCA_013816105.1 Actinomycetota bacterium | reverse complement strand
ATCGAGGACGTTCTGCGGAACCGAGCCGAGGAGCTGGCGCCATACGAGGCGCGCAACGCGACTAAGGCGCTGGCGGCGCTATGGCAGGTGATGAACGGGCTCGACATGGAGCCCGGGCAGCTCTACGACCTGGGCGCCTGAGCGTGGCAGAGTAGCCGCCCGACCCGGGCTCAGGAAGGCCCTTCGCCGCCGGGCTCGTCGTCGTCCCCGGTCTCGCCACCCGGCTCCGCATCCCGCTCGGGCGCGTTCCCGCCCGGCTCCACGATGTCGTGACGCGTCTTGGTCTCGTCGGGGCCCTCCGGCCTCCGCCTTTCCCGGTCTCCCATCCGACCCTCCCTCCGGTCAGGTGCGCGCCTCCTGTCAGCGGGCGTTTCGCCTGATATCCAGGACGCACATATCGGCCCGGCCGGCGGCGAGCACCGTGTTCACCTCGTCGCGAGTCGTCAGACTACCGCCTACGAGCGTCGGGATCCCCGCCTCGTTGCGGATCCGATCGCTGTGGCCGACCAGGAACATCCGGCCGTAGAGGGGGCGGTCGTTCGCGACCGTCTGCCCGGCGGCGACGTTTACGGCGTCGCACCCGTGGTCCCGAAGGACACGAGTGACCTCGAGCGCATCGTCCACCTCGAGCCCCCCGCTCGCCCAGTCGGTCACGTTCAGGCGGACGAGCAGTGGGCGCTCTGCCGGCCACGCTTGCCGGACGGCGTCGAAGACCTCCAGCGGATACCTCATGCGGCCCTCGGGCGACCCACCGTAATCGTCCTCCCGCAGGTTGGTGAGGGGCGACAGGAACGACGCCAGCAGGTACCCCTGCCCCATGTCGACCTCCAGCACGTCGACGCCGGCCTCGAGAGCTCGCTCGGCGGAGGCTCGAAAGTCCTCCGCGACGTCGCGCATCTTCTCCGCGGTCATGGGGTGGGGCGACTGGGCCCTCCTCGTGTACGGGATTGCCGACGGCGCCAGCAGCGGCCAGGTCTCGTCACCCTCCCCGAGCGGCAGGTCCACCCCCTCGGCGCGGGGCCCGGTGGCGCCCCGCCGGCCGGAGTGGGTGAGACACACGCCCAGAAGAGCCGCGGAAGTTCGGTGCATCCCCTCGACGACGTCGGCCCAGGCGCGGACGTGGTCGTCCTGATACAGCCCCGCCGATCCCACGGTGATCCGGGCGTGAGCCGAGACCGCGACGGCATCCGCACGGACCAGCCCGGCTCCGGCGGCCGCTGCGTCGAGAAGGCTCCGGGCACCCGCGCCGCCGAGGGTCCCCTCCAGGGCGTCGTCGTGCACGGGCGACAGGACCACCCGGTTCGCGATCTCGGCCTCCCGAAGGCGCAACGGGACCAGGTACGGCGCCGGAGCCGCCACGTTCGGCGCTGATTCGGCCGTCGGGCCCGGCTCGCCCCGCTCCGTCGCCCGCATGGCGAACCAGCCGTCGACCGACGCCACGAAGCGGGCGTCGCGCCGCTCGAGCTCGAGATGCGTGATGCGGCCGCTCCGCGTGAGGAGGTTGAACGCGAACTGGATCGGCTCGAAGTCCGCGTACCGTCTCACGCTCTCGAAGTAGGTCGCGCTCTCGCGAGCAGCCTCCTGGAACCGCTCCACGACCGGCTGTCGATCCAGCTCGTACTCCGCGATCGCCGCGCGCGGCTGGGCGTGGCGCGAGAACGCGGCTGCGAGCGAAACCGCGTCGTCCATGGCGAGCTTCGTCCCGGACCCGATCGTGAAGTGTGCCGTGTGCGCCGCGTCCCCCAGGAGGACGACCTTTCCCCGGTGCCACGACTCGCACCGAAGGGTGACAAAGCTCATCCAGACCGAACGGTTCGACATGAGCGGGCGGCCGCTCAGCTCCTCTGCGAAGAGGGACTCGCAGTAGGCCATGCTCTCCTGCTCGGTGGCCTGGTCGAGGCCGGCGCGCCGCCACGTCTCCTCGGGGCACTCGACGATGAACGTGCTGCTCCGCGCGTCGAAGGGGTAGGCGTGGACCTGGAAAAGCCCGTGCTCGTTCTCGCGGAAGCTGAACGTGAACGCGTCGAATGCGCGCTCGGTCCCGAACCACGCGAACTTCGTCGAATGGACGTCCATCGTGGGGACGAAGACTTCCTGATGCAGGCGGCGAACCGTGCTGTTCACGCCGTCGGCGCCCACCACGAGGTCCGCCTGGGGAAGGGCTTCCAGTTCGGACACCTCCTCGTGGAAGGCCAGGTCCACGCCGAGGTCGCGACAGCGGCGCTGAAGGATCTCGAGGAGCCGTTTGCGGGCGATGCCCGAGAAGACGTGGCCGCGCGAGCGGATCGTCCGGTCCCGGTAGTGGATGTCGATGGCCCCCCATCGCGCGAAGGTCTGGGTGATCTCCTCGTAGCTGAGAGGATCGGCGTCGCGCAGGCCGCCGAGGGTCTCCTCGGAGAAGACGACGCCCCACCCGAAGGTCGCGTCCGGGGCGTTCCGCTCGATCACCCGGATCTCGTGGCGCGGGTCGGCCCTCTTCATGAGGATGGCGAAGTACAGTCCGCCGGGCCCCCCGCCGACGACAGTCACACGCACGGCCGGCCCCTCAGGAAAGGACGTCGGCCAGCCGATCGAGCTGGTCCGCCCGGCCGACCGTCGGGAACAGGACGAGCTCGTCGCACCCGGCCTCCTCGTAGCCCCGGACGAAGTCCTTAACCGCCTGCGGCGTCGTGAGGTTTCCCGCCGCCACCTTGTCGGCGAACGGGCCGGTGAAGGCGTAGTAGTCACGAAGGTACGCCGCCCCCGGCTCCGCCGTTTCGCTCCCGAGCGCGAAGTACCCCTGGCCCCAAAGCGCCGGGCTGCCCGGACGCCCGAGATCCGTCCACGCCGCCGCGGCCCGGGATGCTGCGGCGGCGAAGGCGCGGGGGGGTCCTCCTCCGTGAACGTATCCGTCCGCGTACCGAGCCATCCGCGCGTAGGCCTGCCCGGTCGAGCCTCCCACGAGCAGACCGGGCCCCCCCGGTGCGGCCCCTCCCGGGACCATTGCCCGCTCCTGCCAGGAGCTCAACAGGTCGGGGAGCTGCTCCGCGAATCGGGCCCCACGGGTCCGGTGCTCCACCCCTGCCGCCCGGTAATCGTCCTGACGCGCTCCGATGGCGAGGCCCAGCGTCA
>JACDEY010000222.1 GCA_013816105.1 Actinomycetota bacterium | reverse complement strand
CCCATCTCCCCGCTCATCGACGCGGCGGACGAGGAGACCGCCCGGGCGAGCGGGAGCTCAAGGAGCTGTTCGCCGGAGACGATCGGTGGCCAGGCTCCTTCCCATCCCAGGGATCGGCTTCCTCACCGCAGCCACCGTGATCGCCGAGGTGTGGGACGTGGACGATTCTCCAGTCCCGACCGGCTGTCGAGCTTGGCTGGCATCATCCCCTCGGACCGCTCCAGCGCCGAGCACACCCGCCGGCGACACATCTCCAAGCAGGGTTCGCGGTGGCTTCGCTGGGAACTGTGGAGGCTACCGCTCAAGCTCAGCGGCACCCGGACCTCGGACCGTACTTCGATCACATCGCCCGACGGCGAGGCAAGAGGATCGCTACGATCGCCCTGGCCAGGAGACTGGTCACCCTTGTGCTACTACGCTCTTCGCGACTAGACCGGCTATCGGGCTTCCCGATCCGATGAGTCTTCACCGGCTATGGTCGGGGCGATCTGTGAATCAGGGCCTCATCCGACGGGCGTCGAATTGATTGAGCTGCCCCGCCCTATGGACACCATGAGAACCCCTCCCAGAATGGGATGACTGGTTACCAAAGCCTCCACTGACTACACGCCGCGACGATCACGACACCCGATCCGGAACTCTACCTTGAGCTTGGCGGCCATGGACCCTGATAGATGACTCTCTAGTAATCGACCTCCAGGTCCTTCAGCGCGACCGGCATCTGAGCGAGGACCCCTTGCAGCTGCATGAGCTTCATGAGATCGCCGGACACCCGAAGCTTTCCGCTCATGTAGGCCGCCATCCCGGAGACCTCGTTCTTCATGAGCCCCACGGCCGTCTCGTAATCCTGGGTGATGGTCGCATCGACGGGTCCCTGGGCGTCGCCGGTACCGAGATGGGCCTCACCGCCCTCGAGCTTGAACCAGTACCGCTGCTCGCCCTCGGGTCCCCCCTGGACTATCTGCTGAACCGACGCGGTGGTGGAGGTCGCCTGGCTCCGGAAGGCCTCGTTCGCGTTCAGCGCGGCCTGGACTGAGGCCGCCCATTCCTCCGACAGGAACTTCACACCCACGTGAGCCTCCTTCTGCGTGCGCCGCAGTATACCGGCCGCTCCTGCCGCCACCGGTCGCCCTGCAACGTCAAGATCCAGGCGTCGTCCTTCCCACCGGATCCGACCGGCCGGAGGACCCGATCCCGGCCGGGGGGACGAAGATCGCGGGATCGGTGAGGTGTCGGATGTCGTTCAGGAAGCGCATCTCCCGCCGCCTCCCTTCCACGCGCACCGTGCTAATGGCGGTGTTCTCTGGCATGAAGAAGAGGTCGTGCGGGATTCCCATGACGTGAGCGAGGTAGGCGTTGATGACCCCGGCGTGCGTCACGATCACGACGGTGCCCTCTTTCACGGAGTCGACGGCGTCCTCGACGGCCGGCACCACCCGGGCGCGAAGCTCTGCCCCCGTCTCCCCCTGCGGGGCGAGGCCGAACATCGGCTCCTGGTCTCGGAAGCGGCGGGCGACCTCCTCGTCCTTCGTGAGGATCTCCTCGAAGGGGACTCCCTCCCAAAGGCCTATGTAGACCTCCCCCAGATCGTCCACCTGGCGTACGGGCAGGCCGGTAGCCTCCCGGAACGGCTCGATGGTCTCCAGGCATCGCCGGAAGGGAGAGGCCAGGATCGTCGCCGGCGGATCCATGAGCCGAAGTCGGGCCGTCAGGCGGACCGCCTGTTCCCGGCCCTCCTCTCCGAGGGGTGGATCCCACTGGCGGCCCCGGGGGGACCGGAGGAAGTCGCGTGTCTCGAAGTCCACCCGGCCATGCCTGATGAGGAGCAGTCGGACCGTCAAGACGACCCCCCGCCGTCACTTCCCGGGGCATCGGTGGCTGCCCCAGGGGGGCGCGCGGACCGCCGACGGGATCGACGCGCCTGCCATTCGACGGAGTAGTCCTCGACGTCCGATCGCAGCCAGACCCTTCCGCCGGCGAGGGACTGTACGGGCTTGGGGAAGTTCCCGCGATCGATGTATGTGATTACCCGCCGCTTGTCCCACCCGAGGATCTCCGCCGCCTCCGCCACGCCTGCGAGGAGCGGCTCGCTCTCGACGACCACGAGGCTCACCGGCTCAGACGGATCCCGGGGCTCCGGCTTCCTCCTCAGGGCCCGGCGGAGGTTCGCAAGGCAGCGCTCGCGGGTCGACCCCGTCACTGAGACGCCCTCGCGGCCGGAGACCGTCGCCCTCCAGCGCCCGGACTGCTCCTGTCTCATGCGCACCCTTGTGTCCACCAACGCTCCCAACCGCCCCGCGGGCGGCCATATTAGCGATTGACCGCGATCGAACAGGCGTTCTATTCTGATCGTGGGAAAGCGCATGCGCTGGGACAACCTGAGACTCGTCGAGCCCGCGGACCGCGGGAACATGAGCGCTCCCCTGTTCCAACAGGGCGCGGTGGCGCGTCGCTTCGACACGCCCGAGTTCCGCGGGATGACCTTCTACGAGATCCGCGCGAAGTCCATCATCAACCATGTGCCGGCGGCATCCAGGGTGCCGTTCCGGTGGACGATCAATCCCTACCGTGGATGCTCGCACGCGTGCGTGTACTGCTTCGCCCGAAACACCCACACATATCTAGACCTGGACTTCGGAGAGGACTTCAACTCACAGGTTGTCGTCAAGGTCAACGCCGGCTCGCTACTCCGCAAGGAGCTGGCGGCCCCCAGGTGGACGGGCGAGCACATCGCCATGGGGACCAATGTGGACCCCTACCAGCGGGCCGAGGGGCGATATCGCCTCATGCGAGACATCCTGGAGGGGATGCGCGATTTCGCCCAGCCCTTCTCCATCCTCACGAAGGGCTCTCTGGTCCTGCGCGACGTCGACCTGCTGCAGCAGTGTGCGAAGGAGGCCGACGTGGCCACCAACGTCTCGGTCGGCTTCGTGGACAGGGCCGTCTGGCGGGCCATCGAGCCGGGCACCCCCAACCCGAAGAAGCGCTTGGAGGTCTGCCGGACGCTGAACGTGGCCGGTATCCCGTGCGGGGTCCTGATGGCGCCGGTGATCCCGTTTCTCACGGATTCCCCCGATCAACTGGAGTCCACGGTGGCGGCGATCGCGGAGGCGGGGGC
>JACDEY010000221.1 GCA_013816105.1 Actinomycetota bacterium | reverse complement strand
ACCTGGACGTGGGCTCACACCCCGAGTACGCGACGCCCGAGTGCGACACCGTCCTCGACCTGATCGCGCACGACAAGGCCGGCGAGCGGATTCTCGAGGCGCTCCTGGCCGCGGCCGAGGTTCGCCTGCACGAGGAGGGCATCTCCGGCGACGTGTTCCTCTTCAAGAACAACACGGACTCGGCGGGGAACTCGTACGGATGCCACGAGAACTACCTGGTGGCCCGGCAGGGAGAGTTCGCGCGCATCGCCGACGTCCTGATTCCCTTCTTCGTGACCCGCCAGATCTACTGCGGAGCCGGGAAAGTGCTCCTGGGGCCTCGGGGGGCTCAGTTCTGCATCTCACAGCGCGCGGAGCACATCTGGGAGGGGGTCTCCTCCGCCACCACGCGGTCACGTCCGATCATCAACACCCGGGACGAGCCGCACGCCGACGCGGAGCGCTTCCGCCGTCTGCACGTCATCGTGGGCGACTCGAACATGAGCGAGTTCACGACGTTCCTCAAGATCGGCGTGACGGACCTCGTGGTCCGTATGGTCGAGGAGAACACGGTCATGCGGGATCTCACGCTCGAGAACCCCATCCGCGCCATCCGCGAGGTCTCCCACGACGTGGCCTGCAAGAAGAAGGTCCGCCTGGCGACGGGGCGGGAGCTCTCCGCGATCGAGATACAGCTCGAGTACTACGACCGCGCGGTGCGCTTCATCGAGCGCCGGGGTGCCGACCAAACGTCATCGAGGGTCCTCGCGGAGTGGGGGAGCGCGCTCGAGGCGCTCGCCGCCGGGGAGTCGCACCGGCTGGCGAGGAAGGTCGATTGGGTCGCCAAACGGACTCTCCTCGAGCGGTACCGGGCGAAGCACGGCCTTGCGCTCTCCCATCCCCGGATCGCCCTCATGGACCTCGCCTATCACGACGTGAACCGCTCCCGGGGCCTCTACTACGTCATGGAGCGACGAGGACTCATGGAACGCGTCATCTCGGATCGGCGCGTGCAGAAGGCCATGCGCGAACCTCCCCAAACCACGAGGGCGCGCCTTCGGGGCGAGTTCATCCGCTCGGCGAAACAGAAGCGGCGCGACTACACGGTCGACTGGGTGCACCTGAAGCTGAACGATCAGGCCCAGCGGACGGTGCTCTGCAAGGACCCTTTCAAGTCCGTGGACGAACGCGTGGAGCAACTGATCGCCCACATGTGAGGAGTCTCGCCATGCGCGATCGCCGCGAGCGCTTCGAAATCCTGGTCGGGGAGGCCGTTGACTCCCTCCCGAACTGGGTGCAGCAGCGGCTCGACAACGTCGAGGTGCTAATCGAGGACGACCCGCCGCCCGGCCGCCGCGACCTGCTCGGGCTCTACGAGGGCATTCCGCTCACGGAGCGCGGCATGAACTACTCGGGTGTGCTGCCCGATCGAATAACCCTATTCCGCCGAACCATCGAGCGGGAGGCCGGCGCCGACGAGACGGCCCTCAAGGAGGCGGTTCGCGACACGGTGATCCACGAGTTCGCCCACTTCTTCGGCATCTCGGACGAGCGCCTGGAAGAGCTGGGCCGGGGGTGAGCGACCCGGCGCTACCCGGCGGGGGCGGCTGGCTGCCAGCCGGCGCTGCTTGCGGCCATCCTGCCGGCGAGGACGCCGGCCGCGCCACCGGCCAGGAAGAACGCGGGATCCTCGGAGATTCCCCGGCCCATGGACTCCGGCTCGATCCCGACGCCTTTCAGCGCCTCCAGCGCCGGGCGGCCGGTGGCCTCCACCAACTGATGGCGCTCCTCGAGCCCGGCATCCGTCAGCGCGTTCCAGACGGCCCGCCGCTGATCCCCGTCGTCCAGGACGGGGATGGCGACATGGACCGGGGCGAGCGCGACGCTCCGGAGGGCCGTCAGGGAATGGTGTGACACGCCTCGGTGCCGCTGCCGTCGGTCGGCGAAGCTGATCCGAAGCGCGGCGACGGGGCGCCCGGACAGTATGGCGGCGGCATTCAGTGACATGGCCGACGCCACAGCGGTCGTGCCCCATTTCGTGTTCGTCCCAGTGTTGCCGGGCCCGTCGCCGACGACGATGACGTCCGCATCGGCGACGTGGCGAGCAGCAAGAAGCCCCGAGAACACGTTCACGGACTCGAGGTCGCCGCCGAAGGCCTGCCCGGCGGTGACGACCACCCCGAGGAGGTCGGTGGAGCGGAGGGTGGTCGCGAGGCGGGAGAGCACCGCCGGGAGCGCGGCCCCGTCCGTCATGACGTAAGCCACCCGCTTCGCCCCCGCAGCGACCGCTCCCGCGGCTACCGGGCCCACCAGCGAATGGAGCGGCACCCACACCACCGGGGTACCGGCCAGGCTCTCGCCGGAGGCCATCGCCGCCCGCGCGCCGCCCGTCTCCTCGACCATCTCGGTCTGAAGCTGCAACGGCGTGTACCGCAGCTTCATGGTTCGACCCCGCGAAGGCGGGTCCACGTCCGGTCCGTCCTCGACGGCGATCACGAAGTGCAGACCGCCCGTTCCCAGACCGAGGGCGACGGCTGTCGTGTTCAGCACCACGCGGCTTCCGACCGGGACGGGACCCACCAGGTCGGGATAGGCGAGGGCGCGCGCTTCATGCCCCTCGACCTCGACGGCCAGCTCCACGGCGCCGGCCCGCGATTCCAAGATCCGAAGGACCCGACCGCGGCGGAGCCGGATCATCGCGGTGCCTCCGCCAGGTCTATCGCCACCGCCAGCGCGGTCCGGGCCCAGGAGCTGAGCGGCTGCCCTTCCCGCCATCCCTGGTACTTGGATGCGAGCAGCAGACGGGCCATCGCGTCTTCGGCGGGGTCCTCGACGATCCTCGCAAGGGCGTCGTAGGTCTCCTCGCCGATCCGGACGCGAACCCCCGGATTCTTGCGGACGTTCCGGACCCAATCCGACTGGTCGCCGCCTCCGGACAGCAGGTACAGGCTCCGGCCGCTTGACGCGAACCAGATCTCGATCGTATGAGCGCGGCCGGTACGGCGCCCGGTGGTGGTGACGTAGCAGAAGGGGAGGCCGGGATCCATGCAGCCATTATCATCGGGCCGGATGCATCCCCTCGAACGCCTCATCAACCTGGTGGCGCTCCTGCTCGATGCCCGGCGGCCGCTGACCTTCGAGG
>JACDEY010000220.1 GCA_013816105.1 Actinomycetota bacterium | reverse complement strand
CGCCCGACCTTCTGCCCACCGACATAACCGGCGTCAACGTCTTCAACCAGGAGCGCGGGGACTTCGAGTTCAAGCCCGGAGCGATTTTCGCCAACATCGTCCTGGGCGACGAGATCAATCGGGCCAGCCCTAAGACGCAGTCGGCGCTGCTCGAGAGCATGGAAGAGCGCCAGGTGACCGTCGATACCGTCACCTATGGGCTCGGTACCCCCTTCATGGTCATCGCGACGCAGAATCCGATCGAGCACGAAGGCACGTACCCGCTGCCAGACGCCCAGCTCGATCGATTCATGATGCGGCTCTCGCTCGGCTACCCGAGTGCCGAGTTCGAGACGAACATCCTCGGCACGCACGGGATCGTCTCGACGCTCGACGACTGCCGTTCCGTGACCGACGCGCCGGGCGTCTCCCAGATGATCGCCATTGCAAGAAGCGTCCATGTCGCGATGCCCATCCAGCGTTACATAGTGGCAATCTCGGACGCCACCCGACGGCATCCAGACCTGTACCTGGGCGCGAGCCCCCGCGCCTCGATCATGCTGCTTCGGGCCGCCCGTGGCATGGCTGCCTCCGACGGCCGCGACTACGTCATGCCCGAGGACGTCAAGTCCCTGGTCCTCCCCGTGATCGCCCACCGGCTCCTCCTCGCCGCCGATGCGGCGATGAGCGGCCGGACCGTGGAGGCCATCCTGACCGAGATCCTCCAGGAGGTCCCCGTCCCGGTCAGAGGAAAGGTCTGAAGGCTCGTGCCCACCCACCGCGGCTGGGTCGCGGCAGGCGCGGGCCTCGCCCTGTGGGTGTCGGCGCGACTCCTCGGTTCACGGGATCTCCACATGCTGGCGGTGGGTATCGTCGTCCTCCCCCTTATCGCCACCATGTTCGTGCGCTGGAGCAAGGCGCGCCTCGACGTCCGGCGCCACCTCTCCTCCGCCAGGGTTTTCCCCGGTACCCGAGTCGTCGTCTCGGTGACCGTGGCGAATCGCGGTCGCTCCACGCTCCCCTTCTTGTTGCTGGAGGACGCGCTTCCCCCCTTGCTCGGACGGCCCGCCCGGATGGTGGTCTCGGGGATCCCAACCCGTAACTCGGAGACCGTGTCCTACAGCGTAGTGTGCCGGCAGCGCGGTCGCTTCTCTGTCGGCCCCCTCACCATCTACGTCACCGATCCGTTCGGGCTGGCGCGAGCCAACGTACGCGTCGTGGAGGGGAGCGAGGTCGTCGTCTTTCCGGAGGTGGAGGACATCCAGGCGGGAGGGCTCGCGACGCAGGGCTCCGGAGCCGGGGACGCCGCCGTCCGCCACCTCTACCGTTCGGCCGCCGAGTTCTACACCATGCGCGAGTATGTCCACGGTGACGATCTGCGTCGCATCCACTGGCCGAGCGTCGCGCGAACCAGGAAGCTGATGATCCGTCAGGACGAATCGACCCGCCGCGCCGCCGCCACGGTGTTCATCGACAGCCGCAGCACGGTGCTCGGGATGGCCGGTTCGCCGGGCTTCGAGAAGGCGATCTCGGCAGCGGCCAGCCTCGGACGAGCCCTCATCCGAGCCGGGTTTTCCGTCAGCCTGGCGACGGCGAACTCCGCCCCCCGCCCCGTCAGCGAGGAGCGGCTCCTGGAGACCCTCGCCGGCATCGGAGCCGTGCGGATGAAGAGCGTCGCGGGGGTGCTCTCCGGCCTACGAGGCTCCGCCGTCTCGGACACGACCCTCGCCGTCATCGGTGCTCCCCCGCTCGCCGGCGAGGTTCCCGCCCTCTCGCGGCTCGGTTCGGCATTCGGGCGCAAGCTCGCCGTGTTCGTCTATCCGATGGCGCTCTCCGGGATGTCGCCGCAGGGGGCCGCAGAGATCGAGGGGCGGGCCTCCGCCGCGCGCGCTTCTCTCCAAAGAACTGGATGGCAGGTGCATCTCCTTTCCCCCGACAGAACCCTCGAGGACGTATGGCGATCGACATCGAGCAAGAAGCTCCGGGCGGGCGCGGTCTCCTTCTAGCAGCGCTCCTGGCCCTCCTCGCCGCGGGGACGGTGGCCTTCGGCCGCGTCTTCGAGGCGAACGGGACCACGCTGCGACTCGTGCTGGCCGCGACCCTGTCCCTCGCGCACGCCGCGGCCCTCGAGCGGCAGCACGTGCTCGTCGCGACGATCGCCAGCGTCGCGGGGCTCGCACTATTGATCGGATGGCTGGTGTACCCCGACACCACCTGGTACAGGCTTCCGACGCTCGAGACTTGGGAGCGTGTCGCCGGGTCGCTCGAGGCCGTGGGGCGGACCGCCGAGGCCCACGTCGCGCCGGCGCCAACGCTGCCTCCGCTGCTTCTCGCGGCGCTCTCGGCCGTGTGGGCCTCGGCCTTCGCCGTCCACGCGCTCGCCGTTCGCGCTCGAAGCCCGTTCCTCGCCCTCCTTCCTCCTTCCGCGCTCCTGGCCTTCGCCGGCATCGTGATGAAGGAGGGCGCCCGCCCGGTGTACGTCCTCCCCTTCCTCGCTGCCGCGCTCGCCGTCCTGTTCTGCGACGCGCTCTATCGCGTCGCGCAATGGGGCCCGCTCACCATCTGGCGCGGAGCGGGGCGTCTCGGCCCGGGATCCGCCGCATGGACTCGCGGCGCCCGACGCGTCGCCCTCGCGTCCTTGGCGGCCGCCCTCTTCACCCCGTGGATCCTGCCCGGGTTCGCTTCCGGCAGCTTCGTCGGCGTCGGCAGGGGCGGCACCGGCGAATCAGTCACCATCGATCCGATCGTCGACATCCGCCCGAGGCTGCTGGAGCAGCCCGACGTCGAGCTCTTCACCGTAGAGGCGGATCGCGGCTCCTACTGGCGCTTCGTCGCCCTCGATGAGTTCAACGGCAACAGGTGGACCTCGTCGAACCTCGACGCGGAGCGAGGCCTGGAGGTGACCGGTGAGCTTCCCGTATCCTCCGTTCGGCGTGAGCTCGCCGACCGGCTGCTCCGCCAGCAGTTCCAGTTCACCGCCGCGGTGCAGTCCTGGCTTCCCGCGGCCTACTCGCCCGTCCGGATGGGAGTCCCGGATGAGGCGGTCCGCCTGGATCCGGATACCGGGAGCCTCGTGCTTCCCGGAGGAACGTTCAGGGGACTCACTTACTGGGTGACCTCGCTTGAGTTCTCGCCGGAGCCCCGGACCCTCGACAC
>JACDEY010000219.1 GCA_013816105.1 Actinomycetota bacterium | reverse complement strand
ACGGCCCGGTGTCCGCCGAGTACGCGAGCGCAACCCCACCGGCCTCGACGCGCATGCCGAGCGTGGGAACAGGGTGGCGCATCGGAGCGGTCCGTACGCGAAACGGTCCCGCCCCGAAGCTCTCTCCCGGTTCCACGGCGCGCACGTCGAAGACCTTCTCCACCTGGTCGCCGCCTTGATCCGACAGAAGCCCGGTCACCCGGTCGATCAGTCCGGGCGGACAGTAGAGCGGCAGGCCCTTCGGGTGCTCAGGGTGGAACAGCCGCGCGTAGAAGTAGGGGAAGAGATCGAGGAGATGATCGGGATGACGGTGCGAAAGGACGACGGCGTCCACATCGAGCAGGCCGATATGGCGCTGAAGGTTCGCCATCGTGCCGGTCCCGAGGTCGATCCACAGCGTGAATCCGTCGGCGCGCACCAGATAGCCGGTGCAGGCTCCGCCCGCATCCGGCCACGTCCCCTGGCCACCGAGCACCACCAGCTCCACAGCTAGCGGCTCTTCAGGAGCTCTAGGGACACCCGGTCCGCGTCCAGGAACTCGGGCCCGAGGAAACGTCGGCCAAGGCCGGCGAACCATTCGGGATCCCCCGAGCACTCGAACCGGTGATCGGGGGGGCTGGTCGTCTCGCTGAGAAGGGCTCGCTCGCCGAGAATCTCGTACACGTCCTCCGCCGTCTCGTCGGCGGAGGAGAGCAGCAGGACCTCCGGGCCCATCACGTGGTGCAGCGCTCCTCGCAGGAGCGGATAGTGCGTGCATCCCAGGATGAGAGTGTCCACGCCGGCTGCTTGCAACGGCGCCAGGTAGCGCTCGGCGGCCGCGAGCAGCGCCGGGCTGGTCGTGTCCCCCCGCTCGACGAACTCGACGAAGGCGGGACAGGCCTGCGCGATGAGCGCGATCTCGCTTCCCGGATCGAGTCGGTGCAGGGCGCCGTGGTAGGCGCCGCTCGCAACGGTAACCTCGGTGCCGATGAGGCCGACTCGCGCGTTTCGGGTCGCCCGCACGGCCGCCCGGACAGCCGGTTCGATGACCCCGACCACCGGGACGGAAACGGCGGCGCGAACCTGCTCGATCGCGGCCGCGGTCGCGGAGTTGCAGGCGACCACGATCATCTTCACGTCGCGCTCCACCAGGTGCCGGGCGATCTGCACGGCGAACGTCCTGACTTCCTCGAGGGTGCGAGGCCCGTACGGGTAGCGGGCGGTGTCACCGAAATAGAGCACCGGTTCGCGCGGGAGGTCGTCCAGAATGGAGCGGACCACCGTGAGCCCGCCGACGCCTGAGTCGAACACGCCGATCGGGCGAGTGTCACTCACGTCCGCCCGCCTTCCCTACCACCACAGCGTCTCCTCGACGGCCTTCTCGGCCACGTCGATGTCCAGCGTCCACGCCCCCGTGGACACGTACTTCCATCCTCCGTCGGGGAGCAGGCAGGCCACGTCGCCGGACTCGAGCGATCGGGCCACGCGCCGGGCGACGTGCAGCACCGCGCCCGCCGAGATTCCGCAGAAGATCCCCTCGGTCTGCAGCAACTCCCTGGCCCCGCGAAGGGCCGCGGCGGACGAGACCAACACTTTACGGTCGAGGAGGCTCTCGTCGAGGATCGGAGGGATGAATCCCTGATCCAGCGATCTCAGGCCATAGACGAGCTCCCCGAGCTCCGGCTCCGCGGCGATGACCTGGACCTCCGGGTCGTGCTCCTTGAGGCGCCGCCCGACCCCCATGAGCGTCCCGCCCGTTCCCAACCCCGCCACGAAGTGCGTGACCTCCGGGAGGTCTCTCAGGATCTCCTCCGCCGTGCCCTCGTAATGGGCCATGGCGTTCGCCGGGTTCCCGTACTGGAACGGCATGAAGTAGCGATCGTCCCGGGCCATGCGCTCGGCGACCTCGATGGCTCCGTTCGTTCCCTTGTCACCCGGCGTGAACACGATCTCGGCGCCGTACAGTTCGAGCAGCCGCACACGCTCCTCGCTCGCGTTGTCCGGGATCACGACAGTTAGCCGAAAGCCCTTTCGGGCGGCGACCATCGCGAGGGAGATGCCGGTGTTTCCCGACGTTGGCTCGAGGATGACGGTTCCCGGCCGGAGCGCTCCCGAGCGCTCCGCGTCCTCGATCATCCGGAGCGCGATCCGGTCCTTCAGCGATCCGGTGGGGTTCTGTCCCTCGAGCTTCGCCCACATCCGAACCCCGGGTGTGCCCGCGAAGCGCTCGATGCCCACGAGCGGGGTGTTGCCGATCGCGCCGAGGATGTCGTCCGTCCGCACGCACGCGATTATCGCAGCGGCCGCGGACAGCTCGGCCACGAGGCCGCACCGTCCTGAGCGGCGGTGGGACTACTGCTGCTCGGCGACGAACGCGAGGATGGCCGAGCGAACGCGTTCCGCCTGATCGAACTCGAACAGATCCGTCCCGTGGTCGTACCCGGGGACGACGAGCAAGCGTCTGGGCTCCGTTGAGGCCTCGAACCAGCCGCGGGCGTCCTCCATCAGAGCGCCCTCGTTCCGTGCGACCACGAACAGCTTCGCCTCTTCGATGGAGGCCACCACCGACTCGTCGGCTCCCGCGCCGAGCGCATTGGCCGCCCCCGAAAGCGTCACCACCCCGTCCACATCCCCGTTCGCCGCCGCCGTGAGAACCGCGGGTCCGCCTATGCTGGCCCCGACGAGCCAGATTCGCTCCGCTCCCCGCTCTCGCAGCACCTCCGCCGCGGCCAGCACGTCCCGGTAGAGGTCCTCGCCGTCGAAGAGGCCACATGAGTCTCGGACGCCCCGGTAGTCGAAGTTCAGGGCCATGAAGCCCCGATTCGCCAGGAAGCCAGCGAAGGACGTGTAGGCGCTGCGGTCCGATCGGTACATGTGCGCCAGGACGAAGCCGACCGGCCCGCCGCCGTGGACCTCGCCGACCAGGGCCACGCCGTCGTCCGTTTGGAATGTCACCAACTCTCCAACGGGGACGGTTTCGGGTGTTGCTGCCGGACACGAAGCCGACGCGGAGGACGTCGCTGGAGGAGCGGCCGCCCCATCGCCCGGGCCGCAGGCCGAGGCTAGGTACGCGAACGTGAGAGCGGCAGCGACGTGTCGGGTACGAGATCCGGCCGGCCGCATCACCTGTCAAGTCTAACATGTGTCTCCTGACGCGTGAGCC
>JACDEY010000218.1 GCA_013816105.1 Actinomycetota bacterium | reverse complement strand
GGCCCACAGCAGAACGGCCAGGAGCGCATCGCCCTTCTCGGCTGCCCGCGTCGCGTCCCCGTAGGTCACTTCCCCACCACCGCTCAACCCCAGCGTAAGTTGCCCCTCCGCGTCCAGCCCCACCGTCTCCACCCGCGCGCGCATTGGAGGTGGCAGTGCGGCGGCGGCCAGAAGGGCGGGCGTATCTGGCGAGATTCGCTGGCCTGCTCGAAGACCGGCCGGAACCCCCTCCAGGAGGGGGAGGCGCGAGACGGACGGCTCGATCGTATCCAGGATGGTGCCGTCGGCGGCCAGGAGCAGCGGGGTTCGGCCGGGGAGAACCGCCACCGGAGTTCGTTCCCGAATGCTGACCGCGATCGTCGACGGCAGCGTCCGGGTGACGTCGGCCGATAGGACCCATGGGCTTCGCTCGAGCCGCGCCTCGACCGCTCCCGGAGAGAACCAGAGGACGTTCGTTCCCTCGCCGAGCCCCCCCAGCCGGGAAACCTCGCCGGGGGCCAGCTGGAGGTTCCCCGAAACGCTCAACGACCGGACGTCGAAGACCGGCGAGTTCGTTACCCACCATCCGCCGGCCAGCAACCCCGCCAGCCCGGTGACCGTCACCATCCAGGCTCCCACCGAGGATCGGGAGTGGGCCGCTCGCGCTCGCCACAACGATCGCGAGCGCCACCGGGGCACCGGACCCCGGCGGATCGAGCCGACCGCTGCGTGCCCTTCCTCGCCGAGCGCCGCCTCGCCGTCAGCGCGGCCGGTCCCGTCGTCTGGGGGGAACGTCGATCTCGTCGACACGGCTCACCTTCCTTCCAGGGCCGGTATGGGCTGGCCCGCCCGCTGCGGTTTCCGGGGACTCCCCCGGTCGTTCCGCCTGCCGGAGCACTCGGTTCGTCCGGCCGTTCGGGTCCTCGCTCAGCCACTCGATGACCTCATCCCCCACGGTCGTGATGTCGCCGGCACCGAGCGTGAGCACCAGGTCGTCCCTGCGGACCCGGGACGCGATGATCGCGGCAACCTCCGAGCGTCGGGGAAGGTAGAGAATCGGCTTGCCCGGCTCGGCCTCGGCGAGGGCGTCGACCAGGAGCTTGCCACTCACGCCGGGGATGGGCTGCTCTCCTGCTCCGTAAACGTCCGTGACCACCACCGTGTCCGCCGATCGAAGGCTCTCTCCGAGTGCTCGCCACATCGACCGCGTTCGCGTGTAACGGTGAGGCTGGAAGATGGCCACGATCCGCCTGCCCTCCGCGCGGGCCGCCCGGAGCGTCGCCTCCACCTCCGTGGGGTGGTGGGCGTAGTCGTCCACGAACAGAGCGCCGGCGGCCTCCCCTCGTCGCTCGTACCTGCGACGCACACCGGTGAATGCGCCGAGCGCGGCGGCGGCGGCGGGGAGGGGGACTCCCAATCTCACCGCCACGCCGAGGGCCGCCCCGGCGTTCAGAAGGTTGTGCCGGCCACCCACGGCCAGCGCCAGCTCCACGCTTTCGCCCCGGAATCGGACAGCCCCCCTCGCCCGGCCCCGGCTGGTTTCGATCTCCCGCAGCACGAGGTCGGCATCCCGACCGAAGCCGTAGGTGAGTCTGGGCGTCGTTGTCGCTTCCAGTGACCGGCGGGCGCCGGGGTCGTCGGCGCACGCCACCACGAACTTCGCCCCTGCGCAGAACACCGCGAAGGCCGCCTCTACCTCCGAGCGACCTCCTTCGTAGAAGTCGAGGTGATCCACCTCCACGTTCGTAACGACGGCGATATCGGGGGCGAGTAGGAGGAACGACCCGTCGCTCTCGTCGGCCTCCGCGACGAAGAGATCGCCGGATCCGTGCTCGGCGCCGGAGCCGCTCTCGTTGAGGTCCCCGCCGATGACGAAGGTTGGCGAACGCCCCAGTCGCTGCAGCATGACGGCCACCATCGAGGTGGTGGTGGTCTTCCCGTGCGTGCCGGAGACCGCTACCGACAGCCGGCCCCGCATCAGTGCGGCCAGGACCTGCGCGCGCATGAGGACGAGCACACCAGCCTCCCGCGCGGCTCGAAGCTCGACGTTGGCTGGGGGGATCGCCGAGGACACCACCACGGCATCGACGGGCCCGACCCGGTCAGCTCGATGGCCCACCGACACCATCGCCCCCCTGTCGCGCAGCTCCCGGAGGTTGGGCGAATCCTTCAGGTCCGACCCCGTCACGGCGATACCACGGGCGAGGAGGAGCCGAGCGATGCCGTTCATCCCGGCGCCTCCGATGCCGATCAGATGAAGGGCTCGCCAGGTCGCCGGGTCCGGCACCGGGAGCGTTGGAATCGTTCCCGGCCGCGGGACGTAGGTGCCCAGGGATGGATGCTCAGCGCCCGGCACGTCCGACCTCCTCCACGAGATCGGCCAGGGCCGCGCCGGCGTCTCGCCGGGCGACGGAAAGGGATCCCAGAGCCATGGCGCGAAGGCGGTTCGGGTCCGCCGTCAAGGCCGATACGCAGGAGGCCAGCGCCTCGGCGGAGACCTTCTCGTCGCGGAGCACGATCGCCCCGCCTGCCCGTTCCAGCGCCCGGGCGTTCGCTTCCTGGTGACGGCCGGTCGCGAACGGGTACGGGACCAGCACGGCCGGGAGGCCGCAGGCCGCCACCTCTGCGACCGTCGTCGCGCCGGCCCGGCACACGACCAGGTCGGCAACAGCGTACGCGAGCTCCATTCGGTCCAGGTACGCCTCGATCCGCAGCGGGATCCCCGAGCCCGGAGCAGGCGCCTCACGGGTCACGCGATCGGCGTGCGCCCGGCCCGCCAGGAGCAGCATCTGTAGGCCCTCCCCGGTCAGCAGGATTCGGCAGGCGCCGAGCGTCGCCGCGTTCAGACGGAGGGCGCCCTGGCTCCCACCGAAGACCACCACCGTCCGTCGAGCGGGGTCCAGACCGAGCTGCGCCACCGCCTCCTTGGCAAGGCGCTCGCGCTCCTCGGACACTCTCAGGATCTCTTCCCGCACCGGGTTTCCGGTGACGCGAATCAAGAGCCCCCTGCGACCGAAGGAACGGCGCGCGTCCTGAAACGACAGCGCAACGGCCTTCGCGATCCTGGAGAGAGCTCGATTCGCCAGGCCGGGCACGGCGTTTTGCTCGTGCAGCACCACGGGAACACGCTCGCGCGCGGCCGCGAGGCCCGCCGGGACGCTCACGTACCCGCCCATAC
>JACDEY010000217.1 GCA_013816105.1 Actinomycetota bacterium | reverse complement strand
GCTCCGGAAAGGGCGGGAACTTCGTCGAGACGATGCTGGCGAAGGCGGCCGCCGGCGATTCCATCTCGGTCGTGGACGATCAGATCTTCGCTCCCTCCTCCACGCACGACATGGCCGAGCGCGTTCTCCTGCTGCTCGAGCGCCGGGTTCCTCCCGGGACGTACCACGTCGCCAACTCCGGCTCGTGCTCCTGGTATCAGTTCGCGCGACGCGCTTTCGAGCTGGCCGGGGTCCCGGCCGATCTCTCGCCCCGCCCGGCCGGCGAGCAGGCCGTGCGGCGCCCGCGCTGCTCCATCCTCCTCGACACGCGGAGCGCGGTGCTGGGGCTTCCTCCGAACCGTCCGTGGGAGGAGGCGCTCGCCTGGTACCTCGGTGAGCGTGGCCACCGCCGCCCTCGCGCCAACGCGGCCGTCGGAGGTCCCAGATGACCGGGCTGCGGATCGCGGTGATCGGCAGCCGCGGCATCCCCGCTGGCTACGGCGGCTTCGAGACATTCGCGCAGGAGCTCTGCCCGCGCCTCGTCGAGCTCGGGAACGAGGTGACCGTGTACTGCCGCAAGGGTTACACGGGCGAGGATCTACTCGACGAGTACAAGGGGGTGAAGCTCGTCTACACGCCCTACCTCAAGCGGCGCGAGCTCGAGCAGCTCTCGCACGAGTTCACCTGCATCGTGGACTCGCTCCGGCGGCCCTTCGACCTCTACTACTTCCTCGGCACCCGGAGCGCGCCCATGTACGTGCCCCTCCGTGCCTCCCGGCGGGTCGTCGTCGTTAACACCGACGGCCTGGAATGGAAGCGGCGCAAGTGGAACGCGCTCGGCCGGGCATACCTGCGTTTCGCCGAGTGGGTGGCGGTCCGGCTGGCCGCGGACCACCTCGTCTCGGACGCGAAGGCCATCCGCGCCTACTTCCAGCGGACCTACCGCCGCGACTCCAGGTACCTGACCAACGGGGCCTACGTCCTGTCCGATCTGCCCGACGGGATGCTGGACCGCTGGAATCTGACGCCGGGCGGCTACTACCTGGTGGCGTGCAGGATCGAGCCCGAGAACAACATCGATCGCATCGTGGACGAGTTCATTGCGTCCGGGAGCGAGCGCGAGCTAGTCATCGCCGGGGGCATGAACTACGAGACCCCCTACTGGGTCCACCTCCAGGGCCTGGGGAAGCGTGGGCGCGTGCGCTTCCTCGGGCCCGTGTACGGGCCGATGCTCGTGGAGTCGCTGCACCTCGGCTGCTACGGATACCTGCACGGGCACGAGGTCGGCGGGACGAACCCCGCCCTCCTCAAGGCCATGGGGTGCGCCAACTTCACGCTAGCGCTGGACACGGAGTTCAACAGGGAAAACCTCTCGGATACCGGCCGGTACTGGACGAAGGCGTCCGGCAGCCTCGCCGAAGCCATCCGCTGGGCGGAGGCACATCCCGATGACGTCCGGGAGCTGGGGCGGAGCGCCCAGCAGCGGATCCGCGATCACTACACCTGGGACCAGGTCGCGCGGGACCATGACGCCTTCTTTCGCGGAGTGGCTTCCCGGCGTTAACCCCGGCGTCCGGCGGCGGCATCTCGGGCATCGCGCCGGCCCCCCTTCTCGAATCCCGTCCGTTTGAGTATGCTCCCGTCCATGGAGACCCAGGCGGGGGGAGCGCCCCCTGGAACTCCTCTGCACCCGATCTCGCGCATCCGCGAGGAGCAGGACCTATCCGAGCGCGTGAGGCTCCTCGAAAACGCGCCGCTGTTCTCCGTGCTGCATCCGGAGGACCTTCGGACCCTCGCCACGCGCTTCCACTCGGTCCGGTACCGGCGCGGAGAGGTGGTGTTCCGGGAGGGAGAGCCGGCCGAGCGCCTGTTCGTCATCGGGGAGGGCAAGGTGAAGCTGACCATCTCCTCGGCCGGGGGCGGGGAGCTGCTCATCGGCGTGCTGGGGCGGGGGCAGATCTTCGGCGAGCTCGCCGTGATCGATAGGGGCCCGCGCGCGATGAACGCCCGCGCAATGGAGGAGGCGCTCGTCTACGCGCTGAACGCCGACCTGTTCTGGACGATCCTCGAGAACCGCCCCGCCCTGGCCCGTCGCCTGCTGGAGCTGATGGCTCGAAGGCTCCGTCGAGCGGACCAGACCAGCCAGGACCTCGTCTTCTTCGACGCCCCCACCCGGCTCGCGCGCCGCATCCTCCAGCTCGCGGAGGAGCACGGGGAGCCGGTGGGGGAGGGGGCCGTCCGGCTGACGGTCAGAGTGACCCAGGAGGAGATGGCGCAGATGATCGGTGTGACTCGGGGAAGCGTCAACCGGCTCATCGCTAGCTTCGCCGGGCGGGGATGGATCGACTGGAACGACGGCCACCCGATCGTTCTGAGTCCGGAATCACTCATGCTCCGCGCTCGCTGAGCGCCCCGGCAGGTCCTCTGAGGCTTCCCCCGCCATTCCCATCGCAGGAAGCGCAATACGCGAAACATACTTCATGTATACTGCGGCCCCGTGAACGCCTCCCCGTCGCTTTTCTCCACCCATGGCCAGGTCCTGATGGTGCTCGCCCGCCGGCCGGACCTTCGCCTCCGCGACGTCGCGGATGCCGTCGGGCTCACGGAGCGGGCGGTTCAAGCCATCGTCAACGAGCTCGTGGGAGCCGGGTATCTGGACAGGATCAGGGAGGGGAGGCGGAACCGCTATCTGATCCATGGGGAGCGGGCGGTCCCGAATCCCACCGCGCGGGTGCTCATGGTGTCCGAGCTGGTAGGGGCGCTGGCGGTCGAACCTCTGACGGGACCGACCGCCAGCGGGTGCAAGGCGCTCGCGCTCGCCTGCACGGATTATCGATACCAGGAGCCACTGCGGACGCTTCTGGGGAATGAGGGGCTCCTTGGGGCGGTCGAGACGACGCTCGTCCCGGGTGGCGCCTCCGCGCTGGGCGGCCGCGACGCCGGCCGGATCCTGGCCGGCCTCGAGCTGATGGCCGGCGCGCTGCGACCCGAGCGCCTCCTGCTCGTGGCGCACCACGGCTGCTGGGTCCCCGGCGCTTTCGTGGCATCGCGTCCCGATCCGTTCACGACCAGGCGGGTGGTCGCGGATCGTCGGCGGCGCACCGTCGCTCATGTCCGCCGGCGCCTCGGCCTCGATCCCGAGCTGTGGTTCCTGGACGAGCGAGGCGCGAAGCGTGTTCGCGGTCGCTGGACGCTTCCGCCT
>JACDEY010000035.1 GCA_013816105.1 Actinomycetota bacterium | reverse complement strand
ACGTTTCCCCGGACCGACGACGGCTGGCTGGAGGCGTGGAACCGTTTCAGCGCGCTGGAGCCTCGATGCGTCGCGGTCCCCAGGGCGGGAACGGCCCCGGACGTTCGCCGGTCGCTGCCGCCCGCCTACCGTTCCGGTCACGCCCTCGCCACCTGGGTCGTGGGCCTGCTCGCCGTCTATGTCCTGGCGACGCTCGTGCTCCTGGCCTTCACCATCTCGGAGGTGGGGCTCCTCCAGCGGGCCCGGGACGGGATCGGCCCGACCTTCGCCCAGGCCGAGACGAGCGACGACCGACTCGCGCTCGCGGGGGTCCTCTCAGCCCTGATCTTCATCGCAACCGCGGTCGTTTGGGTGGTGTGGCAGTATCGCGCGCACGCCAACCTGCGATCGCTCGGAGCCGACGATCTGCGGTACCGGCCGGGCTGGGTCGTCGGGTGGTGGTTCATCCCCGTCGCGAACACGGCGATGCCGTATCTCACGACGCGCGAGCTCCACAAGGCGAGCGATCCCGACGCCGGGGCGATCGACTGGAAGAGTCGAAGGACCTGGCCCGTCCTGTGGATGTGGTGGGGTGCGTGGCTCCTCGGCCGCTTCCTCCTCGCGAGCGTCGCCTTCTATCTCGCCGCCGACCCGGACGCGAGCGTGGAGCGCCTGATCGCGAGCGACGGTTTCGAGATCGCCGGAGGCGTTCTGGAGATCGTGGCGGCGCTGTTCGCAATGGCGGTCGTGCGAAGCATCGATCGGCGCCAGCGCGCGAAGGCCCGGCGGCTCGCGGCGCGCGCCGAGACGCCGGCGACGGCCCTTTGACCGAAGCGGGCGCCGCGCGATCGAGGATCCCCGTGGCCGAGGTCCAGACCGAGGACGCCACCCTGCACGTGGAGGTCGACGGGGAAGGCTCGCCCGTGACCCTCCTCGCCCATGGGCTCACGAACTCCTGCCGGGAGCTCGCCATGCTCACGCCCATGGTGTCGGGGACGAAGGTCCGCTTCTGCTTTCGCGGACACGGTCACAGCTCCTCCCCGGAGCGCGGCTATCGCTTCTCCGACTTCGCTCGTGATGTCGATGCGGTGGCGGCCGCCTACGGCGCGGAGAACGGGTGCGGCACCTCCCTGGGCGCCGGAGCCATCACACACCTGATCGCCCACAGGCCCGATCGCTTTGCGAAGCTCGTCCTGCTGTTGCCGGCCGGCCTCGACCGGCCTTTCCAGTACCGGGAGCGAATGCTCCGCACCGCGCACCTCATCGACGGCAAGTCCGTTCAGGAGGCCGTCCGGGCCATCCTGGAGGACCCCGATCGGGTGGCGAACTACGACCAGTTCCCGTTCCTTCGCGAGCTCGACCGGCAGAACCTCGAGAACCTCAACACCGTCGGGGTCCCACGGGCGATCAGGGAGATCATCGAGGACTGGCCTCTGGACGACCGGGAGGACCTACGGAAGGTCTCGGCACCCACCCTGATCATCGCGAGGGAGGGAGATCCAATCCACCCGGCAGAGGTCGGCCGCATCCTCGCCGACGTCATGCCCAATGCGGAGCTGCTCATGTTCGGCAGCGGATCCAGCATCTACGACGCCATCCCGGCGATCGTCGCCCGCGTGCGATCGTTCCTCGCCTCGTGATCGCTCGCGGGCCGTGGACGCCGGAGCCGGGGACATGAACTACCTCCCCCAGGGGGAGTTCGAGACGGCCGGGGAGATGGCCGTGGCGCTCCGCGAGGGGAGGGTTTCCGCGGCCGAGCTCGTCGACCGCGCGCTTCGGAGGGCCGAGGCCTGGCAGCCGGAGACGAACACGTTCACGCAGCTCTGGGCGGAGGAGTCGCTCTCCGAGGCACGTTCCGTTCGCGCGGACGACGAACGGCCCCTCGCGGGCGTGCCGGTGGCGGTGAAGGACCTCTTCGACGTCGCGGGTAAGGAGACGACCGGATGCAGCCGTGCCTACTCCGGGACGCTAGCCCGGGTGGACGCCGCGATGGTCCGTCGGCTCCGGTCGGCGGGGCTGGTGATCATCGGAAAGACGAACCAGCACGAGCTGGCGGCCGGGGGGACCAACCTCGTGTCATCGGCCGGTCGGACGTGCAATCCGTGGGACCCCCTGCGCATCACCGGGGGCTCAAGTGGAGGGTCGGCGGCCGCCGTCGCCGCCGGGGTGGTGCCCTGGGCTCTCGGATCCGACACCGGTGGGTCCATCCGAATCCCGTCCGCGTTCTGCGGCATCGTCGGGTTGAAACCCACGACGGGAGCCCTCTCGACCGAGGGGATGATGCCGCTGGCGCCATCGATGGACTGCCCCGGCCCGATGGCCACCACCACCGAGGACGTGGCGACCCTCTTGAGCATGCTTCGCGAGGACGGTCGCGTCGGCGGCGAGGTCGCCCTTCGAGCGGCCCCGAGGGTCGGACTCCTCCGCGGGTACTACGCCGACATGGTGCACCCCGACGCGCTTGCTGTGGTGGATCACGCCGCACACATCCTGCGTTCGGGCGGCGCGAACGTCGAGGAGGTCGACGGTCGGGGCATCGAGGATGCCCGCGGAGTCTGGTTCACGGTGTGCTGTGCTGAGTTCGCGGACGCTCATCGCGGACTGGGCCGGGATCGCGCTCGGGTATCTCCAAGCGTTCGGGCCTGGATGGAGGCGGGGGACGCCGCTTCGGTGGCCGAGCGCGAGGCCGCGGTTCGAAGGCGAGGTGAGATCGGCGGCTGGTTCCGCGAGCGCCTGGCCCCATTCGCCGCACTGCTGGTCCCGACCACCGCGTACGCGGCGACCCTGGCCGATCGGGGCGATGTGGACCTCGGGCCCTGGGGAACGGTGAGCATGGAGCGCGTCGGGCCCGGCAGGCTCACCTGCCCGGTGAACCTGGCCGGGTTGCCCGCGCTGAGCCTGCCCGCGGGACGCTCGTCCGAGGGCCTGCCCCTGGGTGCTTCCCTCGTCGGGCGTGAGGGCGGAGAGGGGACCCTCATCGACCTCGGGCTGCGCTGGGAGGCCGCCGCCGGCTACCGTCCGCGTCGCCCGGCGCGGACCGGATGAGCGGGTAGCATGCCCGCCGTGGCGAGCGACACCCGGGAGGGCCGCCGGTCCCGGCAGACCGTCGATCCGCTCGGAGGGCTCTTCATCGGGCTAGCGTCGCTGCAGTTCGGCGCCGTCGTCGTCCTCGGGAAGATCGTGACCGAGGACGGCCTTCCCGTGCCCTCTTTCCTTGCGTTCCGCTTCGCCACGGGCGCGTTGATGCTGGCGGCCACGCTGGCCGTTCTTCGTCAGCCATTGATGTCCGCCCGCGGTGAACGGGCCGGCCTGGCCGTTCTGGGGATGGTGGGGTACGGCGTCGAGGCGGGCCTCTTCTTCGCGGCCATCCAGTTCGGGACGGCTGCGGCCGTGACGCTCCTTTTCTTCACCTATCCGGTGTGGGTGGCGTTGCTGTCCGTTGCGATGGGGCGTGGGCTTCCGGGTGCGCTGGTGATCGGCGCGCTTGTTGCGACCGTCGCGGGCGCGGCCCTCGTCGTCGTTTCTGGTGGCGGCCTCGACATCACCACGGCCGGGATCCTCTTCGCGCTCGGATCGGCGCTGACGTTCGCCGGTTACCTGGCCGGCGCCGACGTGGTCGTGCGTCGCACGAACTCCCTCACGGGAGCGATGTGGATCAGCGCCTTCTCGGCCCTCGGGCTCTCCGCCTACTCCGTGGTCACGGGAGCCGGACAGTGGCCGGTGGGTTGGAGGCAGTGGGGCCCGGTCCTCGGCACGGCCGCCTTCACCTCGGGCGCGTTCGTCTGCCTGTTCGCGGGCCTCCGGCGATTGGGGGCGGTGCGGACCTCGATCGTCGCTGCGAGCGAGCCGCTCGCCGCGACGGCGCTCGCCGTGATCTTCCTGGGGGAGCGGCTGCGCGTCGGGATCGTCCTTGGAGGCGTCCTCATCCTCGCGGGCGCCGTGACCGCGTCTCTCGCCCGCCGTTCCGAGCCGGCAGAGCCACCGGTTCCCTGAGTCGCCTTCCCAGAGGCCGGCGACCCCACGGGCCGGCGTGCGACGCCCTCATGCTCGTCGCCCTACGATGCCCGAGAGCGACCTTCGGGACGCAGGAGAGAGGAGACCCCGTGGCACATCCAAAGTGCGCCGTCGACGAGTTCTTCTCCTGAGGGAAGGGTTGTGGAGCGCCTCGGTCCTCAGGATGCGTCCTTCCTGTACCTCGAGACGCCCTCCGTCCATCAGCATGTCGGAGGGCTCGCCATCCTCGACCCCTCCACACGTGCCGACGGCGTCCTGCGCTACGAGACGCTCGAGGCCGTCATCTCCTCGCGGCTTCATCTCGCGCCGCGCTTCCGGCAGAAGGTGTTGTTCCCCCCCCTTCCGGTGGCCCGTCCGGTGTGGGTGGACGATCCGGGCTTCGACCTCTCCTTCCACATGCGTCGCGCGGCGCTCCCGGCCCCCGGAGGCCGCCGAGAGCTCGTCGACTACGTTCAGCGCGTCATCTCACGCCCGCTGGACCGCACCAAGCCCATGTGGGAGCTCTATCTCGTCGAGGGGATGGAGGACGGTTACGCGGCGCTCCTGACGAAGGTCCACCACTCGATGATCGACGGGATGGCGGCCATCGACCTCGCCTCCGCAGTCTTCGACTTCAGCCCCGAGCCGCAGCTCCTCACTGCGCCACCCTGGCGCCCTAACCCCGTCCCCACTTCCGGAGAGCTGCTCCGTGACGCGCTCCGAGAGGCGCTCGTCCATCCTCTGGGCGGTGCGGCGGATCTGGTCCAGCGCGCGCTCCTGGCGCCTGCGGGGGTGGCCCAGCAGACGGGGGCGATCCTTGCGGGGCTCGGCGAGTTCGCGAGGGGCGGGGTGCTGGCTCCGGCCGGCCCGTTCAACCGGCGCGTCGGGCCGAACCGCCGGTTCGCCATGGCCCAGGCCCCGCTCCAGGCTTTCAAGGACGTGAAGAACGGGCTCGGAGGCAGCGTCAACGACGTCGTCCTGGCAACGGTCGCCGGGGCGCTCTACCGGTTCCTGCGTCAGCGGGGAGAGCCGACGCGGGGCCGTGAGCTCCGAGCCATGGTGCCGGTGTCGGTTCGAACCAAAGACGAGCGAAGGTCCGCCATGGGGAACCGGGTCTCCTCGATCTTCGTGGATCTTCCGGTCGGCCCGATGGGCGCGAGTCGACGGCACTCGCTCATTCGGGCCCGCACCAGGCACCTCAAGGACTCTAACCAGGCGGTGGGTGCGGAGTTCCTGATGAACATCGGCACCTGGGCGCCGCCGACCATCCACGCCATGGCCGCTCGCCTCGCCTCTCGCGCCCGTCTCGTCAACCTGGTCGTCTCGAACGTCCCCGGCCCTCAGGTCCCCATGTACATCGGCGGCGCGCGGCTGCTGGCCCAGTACCCCATCATGCCGATCGCCGAGGCGATGGGGCTCTCGGCCGCGGTCACGAGCCTCGCGGGCACCATGGCGTTCGGCTTCACCGCCGACTGGGATACCGTCCCGGACGTGGGGCTGCTCGCCGGGGCGACGGAGGAGTCGCTTAGGGAGCTCCAGAAGGCGGCCGGGAGCCGTCGAGCCATCGCTCGACGGCGGCCATGAAGCGATCGGGCGCCTCCATCATCGGGAGGTGGCCCAGGTCCTCGAAAACCACGAGGTCCCAGTTCTCGTGGCCCCGCACCGCCTCCCGGGCCGCGGCCAGCGGGGCGAGGCGGTCGCGCGCGCCATGCAGCACCAGTGCGGGCCGGCCGACGGCTCGGACCAGAGCTCGGTACCTGCCCGGCCGAGCCTGAGCCCGAAAGATGGATCTGGCGGCCTCCTGAAAGGCCCGGATCGCATAGTCCTGGGTCTGTCGTTCACGGACCATCTGGATGTGGGCTTCGACCAGCCGGGGGTCGATTGAGGAGGGGTCCGCCGCGGAGATCTTGAAGGTCGTCCGGACCAGCCGTTCGGGTCCCAGCCGGCGACTTCGATGGTCGAGGAGCCTCTCGCCCAGCATGCTGCTGAACAGAGCGAAGGCCGCGGCAAGGCGCGGCGGCGGCTGGGCGGCCATCGAGCGCCCCCGAGGGAACGCCGCATCGACGAGGACCAGTCGCTCGACGGTCGCCGGGTCATGGGCGGCTTGGATCACGGCGATCATCCCGCCCATGGAGTTCCCGACGAGGATCACGGGGGGCAGACCCAACGCCCGGAGGAAACCGTCGAGAAGGAGCCGGTTGGATCCGACGCCCGAGCCTCGCGCGGCGGGCGGCGTCATGCCGAATCCCGAAAGGTCCAGCGCCAGGACCCGACCCCACTCGGCGAGCCGCGGACCGACCTGAGCCCAGTTCAGCAGCGATCCTCCGAGCCCGTGGACGCACACGAACACCGGCCCCTTGGGAGGACCCGGCCACTCGCCGTAAGTGGACCGGCCCATCCACGTCTGTCCACCGGCTGGGGACCGGCAGGGCGAGGACGTCCACGGCAGCAAGCCTATCCACCCGGCGCGTCGAAGAGGGTCATGGGCTCGGGGTCGCCGTAGACTCGCCGTTCGGCAAGGGGGTCGACGTGTTCGAGCGCTTCACCGATCGGGCCCGCCGGGTGGTCGTCCTCGCACAGGAGGAATCCCGGATGCTCAACCACAGCTACATCGGGACCGAGCACATCCTGCTCGGGCTGATCGCGGAGGAATCGGGAGTCGCCGCCCACGTCCTCACCCGTCTGGAGATCTCACTCGATGACGTCCGCCGCGAGGTGCGGCGGATCATCGGCGAGGGCGGGCAGGCGCCAAGCGGGCACATCCCCTTCACGCCTAGGGCCAAGAAGGTGCTCGAGCTCTCGCTGCGGGAGGCCCTCTCCCTCGGCCACAACTACATCGGGACCGAGCACATCCTGCTCGGGCTGGTCTGTGAGGGCGAAGGGGTCGCGGCTCAGGTTCTGCGGCATCGAGGCGCGGGACTCGAGCGGGTGCGCGCCGAGGTCATCGAGGCGCTCGGCGCCCATGGCTCCGAGGTTGGAGAGATCTCCGGCCCCCCGCCGGGCCTGTCGCCCGAGAGCAGGGCGGTGCTCGGTCTCGCCAGAGAAACGGCGAAGCAACAGGGCCACTCCGAGGTGCAACCCGACGATGTCCTGAGGGCCGTCATTGCCGGCGAGGACCCCCGTGTGGTCGACTTGCTCGCCGGCCTCGGGGTGGACTTCCCCGATCTCAAGGCACGGCTGGAGCGCCCCGCCGGGGAAGCCCGGGGCGACCAGGGTCGGGGTGGCGGCGGCGCGGAATAACCCCTCGGCCGTCGCGGTTGAACCCAAAAGAGGATGTCCGGCTTCGGCCCGGCTGTGCCGGACACTTTGCCGACCTTGGCGCCATAGGGCGCCCGGGGTTTCCAACTCTGATGGCTGGGCAGGCTACGCTTGTATCTATATGGCAGACACTCAAACCAAACCGACCCGAAAGTCTGAACCCACGCGGGCGCTGGGCGAGGCGGACGACGTCCGCCTCTACCTGGAGGCTGCCGCGCGGGAGCCCCTCCTCACCAAAGAGGAGGAGGTCACGCTCGCCATGGCCATCGAGCACGGCGAGGAGGCCGAAGCCAAGCTGAACGGTGGCCGGCTGAGGTCCGAAACCAGCATCCGCAAGGCGAAGGAAGTCGTTCGCAAGGGCAAGGCCGCCAGGCAGCGGTTCATCCGTGCGAACCTCCGCCTGGTCGTGTCGATCGCCCGAAAGTACCAGGGCCAGGGGCTGCCTTTCCTCGATCTGGTGCAGGAAGGCAACATCGGACTGATGCGCGCCGTCGAGCTGTTCGACTGGCGGCGCGGGTTCAAGTTCTCCACCTACGCGACCTGGTGGATCCGCCAGGCCATCACCAGAGCGATCGCGGACCGCGGCCGGCAGATCCGCCTGCCCGTCCATGTCCACGATCAGATCAGAAAGCTGCGGCGAACCTTCGTCCAGTTCAGCCAGCGCTACGGAAGGGATCCCACGCCCGACGAGCTCGCGAAGTCGCTCGCCATCCCGGTGGAGGAGGTGGCTCGGCTTCTCGAAGCCGAGCGGCGGGAGCCCGTCTCCCTGCAGGCCCCGGTCGGTGAGGACACCGAGCTCGGGGACCTGCTGCAGCAGGCTGACGAGCAGAGTCCGCTTGACGCCGTCGAAGACGCGATGCTGAGGCACGAGATCGGCCAGGCCGTGATGGAAGTACTCGACGCGCGCGAGCGACGGGTCATCGCCCTGCGGTACGGACTCGGAAACGGCCATGCCATGAGCCTGCGCGACGTCGGGAAGGTCATGGGCCTGTCGGGTGAGCGCGTGCGGTTGATCGAGCGTGAAGCGCTCCGGAAGCTCCGCCATTCCGAGATCATCAACGCGGCCGGCTGGATCTAGGCTCGATCACCGGTCCGCGCTGCGAGCCTCGGCGATCATGGAGCGGAAGGGTGGCATGGTCCTCGTAGGAATCTCTTCCTGGACGGAGCCGACCCTTGTCAAACGGGGGAACTTCTACCCGAA
>JACDEY010000216.1:786-3194 GCA_013816105.1 Actinomycetota bacterium | reverse complement strand
GTCGAGGACGTCCTCCGTGGTAACGAACCCTCGCTCGCGGGCCCTGGCGGCGAGGGCCTCCGTCGCCTCGTTCCTGGCTTCGTCGAGGCCGTCGGCTTGCTGCGGCTCGAGCCGTATATCGGATGCGGGCTCGGTGGGGGCGAAACCCGCGGGGTTCCTCATGAAGTCTCACCAGTTTCCCAGACAACCGGGCCGGTACCCGGGGCCCGCCACCAGAGTTCCCCACGAGAGCGTGGGCGGGCCACCGACCCGCGAGGTGTTCGTAATGTGTGCTCGGATCTAACCAAGACGGACTACGAGGTGGGTCGTCCCTCTGCCCCCCGCAGGGGGGAGCTGTGAGGCACCGGCTCGGAGCCCCGGCGAGCCTGCGCCACGAGGCCGGAGATGTCATCCATGATCCGGTCGGTAAGCGCCTGAACGTCGGGCCTGTGCCTCGGGTCACCTTCGGAGCGGATCGGCTCTCCGTAGACGACTGCGACCGTCGGCCGGGCGGGCGGGGAGAGTGTCAGCCCCGACTTCGGCCAGCGGCGCTGCGTGCCCCACATGCCCACCGGCACCACCGGGGCACCTGCCATCAGGGCGATCCTGGCGGCTCCCTTCTGCCCCGGCAGCCGCTCCACGCCATCGCCCACGGTTCCCTCGGGGGCGATTCCCGCAAGCATCCCTCGCTGGAGGACGCTCGCGCTCGTCTCGATTGCCGACCAGTCACCGAACCCGCGGCGGATCGGGATCTGGCCGGTCTTGCGGAGGCCCCAACCGACGATCGGCCGTTCGAAATCTTCGCTCAGGGCGAAGAAGTGAACAGCCCTTCCGCGCTCGAGGATGGGGAGGGCAACGAACACGGCGTCGATCACGCTGATGTGGTTGTACGCGAGGAGCGCGCCACCTATCGCAGGGACGTTACCGGCGCCCGCCACCCGGAGCCGGAACGCCGTCTTGGCGAGCTTCCCGAGGGTCGCCCGGGCGACCGCCCACCAGACACCCGGGTCGCGTGGGTTCGGAGTCAGGCTGGCCCTTCCTCGTACATCCGCGGAATAGGGTACTTGCCCTCACGTGGTCTCGGGAGGAAGCGAACCTCTGACGCCACGGTTTGGGAAGACGCCAGCATCGCTGCGGTCTGCAATCGACCCCCCCAGCGACTACGCGCTCCGGCCGGCCACGACGATGAGCCTTTGGGTGCGTGTAGAGGTAAGGATAGACCTCGTGCTGAGGTTGGAATGTCCTGGCGCATGTCCCAGCCACGCCCTGTCTGACGTGGGCCCGATCGAGTCGGGAGTACAGTTTGTCTGTGGAATGGATCCGGGAGGGAGAGATTCTTCCGCCCGGGGGCTCCGGTGAGCCGGACAGCCTGAGAGCGACGCGCCCTTGGGTCCTCGAGGCCGAGGGCGCTCTTCGCATGTGGTACTCGGGACATGACGGGACCACCTGGCGGATACTCGAAGCGGTTCAGCGCATTGGCGGCGAGTGGGAACGGCTTGGGGTGGCCATCGACGCGGGATTCGCCGGTAACAGCGACGAATATGGAGTTGAGTCGCCCTGCGTTGTGAATACCCCTGGCGGCTACTTGATGGTCTATGCGGGATTCGATGGCGATGCGACTCGCCTGCACATGGCCACGTCGCTCGACGGGCAGCAATGGGTCCCCCAGGGAACCATCATGCAGCGGGGCCGTGAGGATGCCGTCGGGGCCAGCCATCCCTGTTTGGTGATGACCGGTGAGCGATGGTGGCTATTCTTCTCCGGCTACGACGGCTCCAAGAACGGGCGGCGGGCCGTGGTCCTCGCCGCGGTTTCTCCATCTGGTGCATCGTGGGACCGCGTCGGGACAGTCCTCGAACCGGGGAAAGGCGAGGTCGCAGCCTCCCATCCGTGCGTGCTTCAGATTTCCCGGACCTTCTACATGTTCTACGGAAGCGAGGACAAGCAGCGGGTCAGCATCGCCTTGGCAACCTCAGCCGACGGGGTCACATGGGACCCTCGAGGGACTACGCTGACCCCATCGGCGAAGGGTCCCGATGGGCTGAGTGTGCATGCCCCGTGTGTGCTCAGGGGCAAAGACGGATCGCTTCACATGTGGTACTCGGGGCTCCCTTTCGGTGATTCGAACCAGGCCTACCGGATCTGCTCGGCGAGGTTCGAGGGCACTCAGCCGATCTGAGGTCCGCACACCTCCCCGCGTTTCAATCGAACGGGGAGCGCGCATAGTCGCGCTCCAATCTGGCGGTCAGTTCGTGACGACGGACCACATCTAAGGCGTATTCTTGGCGCGTGCCGGATTACCGCATGGTCATCCCTCGAATCGGCAGCCGTCTCACGCTTGATGCCTGCCGCGCAGAGGCAATGGCCATTGCCCGCAAAGAAGGCATCCAGGGCGATCCCGAAGTCGAGAGCTACAACGGCTGGCACAG
>JACDEY010000216.1:0-776 GCA_013816105.1 Actinomycetota bacterium | reverse complement strand
ACCCGCAGGGGTACATCGTCAGCTGGAACGTCGACCAGGGCCACGCCGTGGAAGTCGTGGCTCCCCTGGACGACACGAAGCCGTCATGAGCCGCTTGATTCTCTGAGCTTCCGGAGTCTCTTGTAGACCGTTGCTCGGAGGGTTCCCAGTGAGTCTGCGACGGCGCCGGCGGCCGCATCAGTTGGTCGCGGGCTCATACGACGAGCTCGAACCAGCCGTCGGCCTGCAGCGGCATGTCCGATCGGAGGAGGGCTCGCGTTCGGCGACCGTCCACCGCGACCTCCACCTCTCGGGCCGCGGAGGAGCCGCTCGTCGTGGAGACCCGGCGGGAACCCACGGGCGACACTCGCACCACTACCGGCCGCGGTTCAAAGGGCGGCTCGAGACGCACCGCCGGCACCTTCGTCGACCTCGCGGTCCCGAGCAGGCGATTCACCACCAGCAGAGAACTGGGGGACGCCGACCAGACTGTTGAGACCCCGGCAACGAGCTCCTTCCGCTCCCCGCCCGAGTCCCGGATCCACACCTCGACGCCGCCGCCCGTTGGGGTAGCCACCACCTCCACGCCATCCGACTCCCACCATCTGAACCGGACGAGGTTCCAGTCCACGTCCACCACGTGATCCACACGGAACACTTCGCGGCCGGTGTCCGGTTCGTGCACACGCCCGAAGTACCGCCAGCCCATCGGGCCGGGGGCGGCCACAAACGTCTCCAGCAGTTCCTGGGAACCAAGCCGGACACGGTAGACGCCCTGCACGCTTCAGCATTCTGGC
>JACDEY010000034.1:5379-8433 GCA_013816105.1 Actinomycetota bacterium | reverse complement strand
CCGGCGGGATGGGCGCGGGGCTCGTCGCGTTCCTGGGAGCGCGGCTGCGGCCCGGCGTCGAGCTCGTCATGGAGGCAGTGAACCTCCGGGAGCGCATCGCGGCGGCCGACCTGGTGGTGACGGGCGAAGGCGCCTTCGACCAGCAGTCTCTTCACGGCAAGGCCCCCGAGGGAGTATTGCGGACCGCTCGCGAGCTGGGCGTCCCCGCGATCGTGCTGTGCGGGCAGGCTCGGGTCGACGTGCCCGGGATTCGGATCGCGTCACTCGCGGGGCGCTTCGGCCTCGAGGCCGCGACCGAGCGCTCCCGGCCCCTGCTGGAGGCGCTGGCGGCCGAGGTGGCGGCCGAGTATCGGAAGGAGAGCGGGCTGGCCCCGAGCCCCGCCTGACCCGGTCGACACTCCGGAAATGTCGGTCCGACTCTCGCCCGGCGCGCCGAGCGGTATACGATCACATCGCGCCCCACACCCGCCGGGTGCCGCGCCCGCCACGCTGGGGCGCTCGCTCGCACGTCGGCCTCGCCCGCGAAGAGGGAGGTGAGGGAAGTGCACAGGCGATACCACCTGAGCGGACTCGTCCTGCTGGTGGCGACGTCCGCGATGATCTTCGGCGTTCCCGCCGTGGCGGCCCAGCCACCGGCTCTGGGGTCCCAGGACCCCACCCTCGATCCTGCGCTCGGCTTGTCGGTCGAGTGGTCATCGGCGATCCGAGCCCGTTCGCCGGCACCCGCTTCGACGGACACTACGTCCGATCGGACCGGCGCGTGTACTACCTGGGGTTTCGCACGCTCGGTGACGTTACCGACGGTTCCGTCTGGTACTACGACGTGCCCGCCGGCGTCTACGCGGACACGGGCGTCGACATGCCCGTCCCGGTATCGAACTACGGGATCGCCTCGCTGCATGGCCAGAACGGGCTGGGTCTCTACATCTTTGGGGGTCGCGATGCGGCGGCCCAGATCGTGACCACGGTTCAGGTCTACTACCCGGCGACGAACACGGCGGAGGTCCTTTCCGACGACCCCTGGCCGGGGATGACCCCGGCCGGCTGCGTGAGCCTGCCCGCCAATGGGGTCGAAACCTACGGGAATCAGGCCTACGTCATGGGCGGCCTCTCCTTCGCGGCGAACGGCTGCGTGGACGACCAGTCGGCCGAGACCTGGGTGTTCGACCCCCTCGCGCCGGACGGTTCCAAGTGGTCGCCTGGGCCCGATCTGAACGTGGCGCGTGGGTACATCACTCCCACGGAACGCGGTGGCCGGATCTACGCCGTCGGCGGCGACCAGAACTCGGCCGGAAGCCTGATCCCCATGCCGACGGTGGAGGCCTGGGCGCCCCCGTCCGGGGGGTGGGACGACGCCGGGGTCGCCGACCTGCCGGTCCCGTGCGACGAGTCGCAGGCCTTCGCGGTTAGGAGCGCCGGGCTGCACCGGGGGATAGTCCTGGCCGGTTGTGGTCAGTGGCCGAACGCAGTCCCGGACACGTACTTCTACGACGTCGCGGGGGACACCTGGTCGCTGGTCGGTTCGCTGAACGAGAACCGTCGCAACCACGCCGGTGCGCTGATCACGCTGGGACGTCGGCCGGTCATGTTCATCCTGGGTGGCTACGGCGAGGAGTCGGGGTTCATCGACCCGATCTTCTCCAGCGAGGAAGGCCAGGGCACTGCCGCTCCGGCGTCGGACCATACCGGTACCGGCTCCGGCTCGGCGCCAGGCCCCGACCGAAGCCCCACGACGAGCTGATCCATCGGTGGGGCGCACGGGACGCGTGCGCCCCACCCAACCTCCCGCCCTGATTGTCGCCCGGCCCGGGGGTTGGCCGGCGCGGAGGCCGCAAGGATCCGCAGGAACCTCACGTATAATCGGAGTCGACGGTCATCGCATCCCGAGGAGTGCTGGACATGATCATGCTGAGCGAGATGGCGGCAGGGAAGGTCAAGCAGCTGCTTGTCGAAGAGGGACGGTCCGACATCGCGCTGCGCGTCGCCGTGCAGCCGGGTGGATGCTCCGGACTCCGATACTCGATGTACCTGGACGACGACGTGTCCGAGAAGGACGTGACGGCCGAGCAGTTCGGCGTTCGAGTTGTGGTCGACCGGATGAGCGTCCCCTACCTCAAGGAAGCGAAGATCGACTTCGTCGACACGCTGGAGCAGTCCGGGTTCACGATCGCCAACCCGCTCGCACAGGGCGGGTGCGCCTGCGGCAACTCCTTCTCCTGAGCCTGAGCCGCCACCAACCTCCCTCCTGAAGCTCCGGCCGGTCCCTCGTTTGGCCGACTATCGCCGGCCCGCGCCGCTGGTGTAGAAGGAACTCCATAGGGGGCTCGTCGGGGGGAGGAGCGCGTGAGGCGCGCAAAGCTACTGCCACTGCTGCTCTGTGTGGCCGCGGTGCAGCTCGCGGCCGGGGCAGGGACCGCGGCGGCATCACCGCAGGGACCGGGAGATGTCGGACGGTGGTCCGCTCCCATCGACGTCGGCGTCATCGGGATCCATGCGGCGCTTCTGCCGACCGGCGAGGTCCTGCTGTACGAGTACCCTTTCGATCAGATCGGCTCCGAGGCGCACGTCATCGACCCGGTCACGGGCGAGAACACCGACGTGTCGCTCCGGATCCGCCGGAACATCTTCTGTTCGGGACACTCGCTGCTCCCCGACGGCAGAGTCCTTGCGGTCGGGGGGGAGAAGTACGACGGACCCGGGTTCAACGGCATTCGTGCCGTGACGATCTATGACCCGCAGACGCAGACCTGGACGGACGGCAACGCGATGTTCAAGGCCCGCTGGTACCCGACTCCCGTCCAGATGCCGGACGGCACGACCCTCGTCCTGAGCGGGCTGGCAGCTGACGGCGAGACTCTCGTCAAGCGGATGGAGTCCTACGACCCGGACACGGAGCAGTGGACGCTCCTGCCCCGATCGGCGAACTCCGACTCGGACCTCTACCCCCGCATGTTCGTCATGCCAGACGGAAGCGTGTTCCGCGCCGGCCCGAACCAGGAGGGGGTGCTGTTCCACCCCGACTCGAACTCCTGGTCGTTCGTGGACAACATGAAC
>JACDEY010000034.1:0-5369 GCA_013816105.1 Actinomycetota bacterium | reverse complement strand
CGACACGACGAAGGCTCCCGAGAGGGTCTTCGTCGCCGGAGGCTGGGGCCCGCTCGACTCGACGGAGATAATCGACCTCTCCGATGCCACCCCCCAGTGGACTTTCTCGGACGACATGCACCACGCCCGGTACAACCACAACACGGTGCTGCTGGCCGACGGCACCATCCTCGCGGTCGGCGGCGGACAGGGCCCGAACCTCTACGACAACCCGGTGCTTCAGGCCGAGCTCTACGACCCCGCCACCGGCCTGTGGCGTGACATGGCCTCGCAGGCCGCGAACCGCACGTATCACTCCACCGCCCTGCTGCTCCCGGACGGAAGGGTGGTCTCGGCGGGCTCGGACGGCGGTGACATGCCGAGGACGATCGAGTACTACAGCCCGCCGTACCTGTTCCAGGGCGCGCGCCCGACGATCTCGTCCGCTCCGACCTCCGTCGGCTACGGGCAGGCCTTCTCGATCGGGACGCCGAACGCCGCTGACATCACGCGAGCGGCCCTGGTCAAGCTCGGCTCGACGACACATGCCAACAACTTCGAGCAGCGGTACGTGGACCTGGCATTCAGCGCCGGAGGCGGACAGCTGAACGCCACCGCGCCGGCGGAGCCGGAGCTGGCGCCCCCGGGGCACTACATGCTTTTCCTGCTCAACTCGAGCGGCGTGCCGTCGGTGGCTAAGATCCTGCGCCTCGGCTGAGAAGCGCGAGGCCGCCGCTTCGGCTCGGCGCGAAGGCGTAGTCTAGGTACTGACTACGGCCCTTCATCCCGAGGAGCGACATGCCCACCAAGACCGTCGAGCAGAAGGAGCGCGTCGTCGTGCGCTTCGCCGGCGATTCCGGCGATGGGATGCAGTTGACCGGCGACCGGTTCACCAATGCGACCGCGGTGCTCGGAAACGACCTGGCGACCCTTCCCGACTTCCCCGCGGAGATACGCGCCCCGGCAGGAACGCTGGCCGGCGTGTCGGCTTTCCAGATCCACTTCGCCTCCCAGGACATCGTCACGCCCGGCGACGCCCCGAACGTCCTCATCGCCATGAATCCGGCCGCCCTCCAGACGAACCTCCGGGACCTCGAGCCGAACGGCACCCTCATCGTGAACGAGGACGCCTTCGTCGATCGGAACCTCGAGAAGGCCGGCTACGCATCGAATCCTCTGGAGGACGGGTCGCTCGACGGATACCGCGTCTACCGGGTTCCGATGACCTCGATCACCGTTCGGGCCACCGAGGGCATGGGGCTCACGAAGAAGGAGGCCGAGCGCTCCAAGAACATGTTCGCCCTCGGGCTGGTGTCGTGGATGTACAGCCGTCCCACGGACGTCACCACCAAGTGGGTCGAGAAGAAGTTCAATCGCAAGCCCGACATCCTTCGGGCCAACCTCGCGGCCTTCCGTGCCGGCTACAACTTCGGTGAGACAACAGAGCTGTTCGCTCACACCTACGAGGTGAAGCCGGCGCCGGCGCTGCCGGGCACCTACCGGAACATAGCGGGCAGCACCGCGCTGGCCTGGGGGCTGGTGGCGGCCAGCGTGAGGAGCGGGTTGCCCATCTTCTACTCGAGCTATCCGATCACCCCCGCCTCCGAGCTCCTCCACGAGCTGTCACGCCACAAGAACTTCGCCGTACGGACGCTCCAGGCCGAGGACGAGATCGCCGCGATCGGCGCCGCCCTCGGCGCCTCGTTCGCCGGTCAGCTCGGCGTCACGGGGACGAGCGGTCCCGGGCTCGACCTCAAGCAAGAGACGATCAGCCTCGCGGTCGCCCTGGAGCTGCCGCTCATCGTCGTGGACGTCCAGCGGGCGGGCCCGTCCACGGGCATGCCAACCAAGACCGAGGCGGCCGATCTCCTGGCGGCCCTGTACGGACGGCATGGGGAATCTCCGCTTCCGGTCGTGGCCGCTTCGACGCCGGCGAACTGCTTCGACACGGCGCTCGAGGCCGCGAGGATCGCGGTCAAGTACCGCACCCCCGTGATCCTTCTGAGCGATACCTTCCTCGGCAACTCCTCGGAGCCATGGCGGCTGCCCGACGTGGACGGGCTTCCAGAGATAGACCCTCATTTCGCCACGCAGGTCAACCACGACGACGGCTTCATGCCATACCTGCGCGACGAGAACCTCGCCCGCCCGTGGGCGGTGCCCGGCACGCCCGGCCTGCGCCACCGGATCGGAGGGCTGGAGAAAGAGGACGTCACCGGGAACATCTCCTACGAGGCCGATAACCACGAGCGCATGACGAAGCTCCGGGCGGCGAAGGTCGCGAAGATCGCGGACGACATCCCGCTGCTCGAGGTCGACGACGAGACGGGTGACGCCGAGCTCCTGGTCCTGGGGTGGGGCTCCACGTTCGGTGCGATCCGGGGATCGGTTCGCAGAACGAGGAGAAGCGGGAAAAAGGTGGCGCACGCGCACCTCACCCACCTCAACCCATGGCCGAGGAACATCGAGGAGGTGCTTCGCCGCTACCGGCGGGTGCTGATCCCCGAGATGAACACCGGTCAGCTCTCGATGCTGATCCGGGCCCGCTTCCTGCTGGATGCAGAGAGCTACACGAAGGTCCAGGGGCAGCCGATCCTGGCCGCCGACATGGACGAGCAGATCACGAGGAGACTGACGAGGTGACGACGGTCGGAAACGGCGGCCGGCACGGACCGGACGGCGGTGGAAAGCCGGGGTCCGGAGCCCCCCTGACCCTCACGAAGAAGGACTTCGCGAGCGACCAGGAGGTGCGGTGGTGCCCGGGATGCGGCGACTACGCCATCCTCTCGACGTTCCGGGCGTTCGTCCCCGAGCTCGGCATCCCGCCGGAGCAGATGGTGTTCGTCACCGGTATCGGGTGCTCCGGCCGGTTCGTGTACTACATGGACACCTACGGCGTGCACGGGATCCACGGTCGGGCGCCGGCGATCGCCACCGGCGTGGCCACGGCCCGGCCGGATCTATCCGTTTGGGTGGTAACTGGCGACGGTGACGCGCTCTCCATCGGGGGCAACCACCTCATTCACGCGCTTCGCAGGAACGTGAACGTCAAGATCCTGATGTTCAACAACCAGATCTACGGGCTCACGAAGGGGCAGTACTCGCCGACGAGCGAGGAGGGGAAGGTCACCAAGTCGACGCCGTTCGGCTCCCTGGACCATCCGTTCAACCCGGTGGCGCTCGCGCTGGGAGCCGAGGCGAGCTTCGTCGCCCGAACCGTCGACGTGGACCGCCAGCACCTGACGGGCGTCCTTCGGCGGGCCGCTGCCCACGATGGCGCGGCCTTCGTCGAGATCTACCAGAACTGCAACGTCTTCAACGACGGCGCCTTCCTCGCGCTCACCGGCAAGGAGTCGAAGGGCCTGAACCAGATCCGGCTGGAGGATGGGGAACCGGTGAAGTTCGGGCCGGACGGAGCTCGCTGTGTGGCCGTGGAATTCGACGGGACGCTTCGCATCGCGGACACCGCCGATACCCCGGAGGAGCTCGTCTACGTCCACGACTCGGGGCATGCGAACCCCGCCCCCGCGTTCGCGCTCGCGCACCTCTCCTCCGGGCCCACCGAGCCGACGGCGCTCGGGGTCTTCCGGGACGTTCGCCGCCCCGTCTACGGCGAGCTGATGGATCGGCAGATCGCGCTCGCCACGGAGAAGCTCGGACGGGGCGATCTGGGCAAGCTCCTCCACTCCGGCGACACCTGGGTCGTCGAGGACGGAGGCGTCCCGACCGGTCCCCTCCCGAGTTAGTCCTCGAAGATCCCCTCCAGCTCGGCCACGGTCTGGGCGTCCAGGCGCAGGTCGCCCGCGGTCGAGTTGTTTCGGACGTGGTCGGCGTTCCTGCTTCCCGCGATGGCGGCGGTGACACCTTGCTGCTGGATCACCCAGCGAAGGGCGAGTGGGGCAAGCGTCGTTCCCACTCGCTCGGCGATCGGGCGCATCCTCTCGACCTTCTTCAGATTCTTCTCCAGATCCCCCGGCGCGAAGTCCCTGGGAGCGCTCGTGCCGGCCGCTCCCCGGAAGTCGCCCTCCTCGAACCGGGTTTCCTTCGAGATCGCGCCCGTGAGGAGGCCGAGGGCGAGGGGACTGTAGGCAAGGTAGCCGACGCCCATCTCTTCGAGGCCGGTGAGCAGGTCGTGGCGATCGTCCTGGTGCAGGAGCGAGAGCTTGTTCTGCACCGAATCGACGGGCCGGACGTCGAGGCAACGCTCGAGGAGCGCGCGCCCGAAGTTGCTCACGCCGATGTGCCGGGCCAGCCCTTCGTCGACAAGCTCCGCCATGGCGCCCCAGGTCTCCTCGACCGGGACGCTGCGGTCGGGCCAGTGCAGCTGGTAGAGGTCGACGTGGTCGGTCCCCAGGCGATCGAGCGATGCGCGGATGGCTCCCTTCACCTCTTCGGGCCGGAAGCCGCTGCCGTCGGGCCTCGGAGCTACCTTGGTGAAGAGAAGGACGTCATCCCGGCGGTCGGCGATCGCCCGACCGACGAGCTGCTCGGAGCGGCCCGATCCATAGACCTCGGCCGTGTCGATCCAGTTCATTCCCGCGTCCAGCGCCGCCCGCATGGCGGCAACGACCTGATCGTCGGACCGGTTCGCTCCCCACACGTCGCCACCGGCCTCCCACGCCCCGAAGCCGACGACGGAGACCTGCGGTCCTCTGGAACCAAGCGTTCGCATCTCCATTGCGCTCGTCTCCTCGATCTGCTGTGTCCTGCTCGATCCGGCGCGGCCAGACGGACGCCGGACAAGGTTCGGACGGAACCGACAAGCGGCCAGGGCGTGCTGACTACCCGGCCGCAATGTGCGCGGCTATCATAGGCCGCCCGGGCAAAAGGGGCCGGGCGGCAGGCCAAGATGCGAGGAAGCCAGGTCCATGGAGGAAACCCGCCGCCCCGCCGACCCGGCCGCCGTCGTCTCCGGCTCCCCGGAGCCCGACCGCCGGTGCGAGCTGTGCGGCGTGAAGCTCTCGGCGTACAACCCCGGTCCGAACTGCTGGCAGCACACCATGGGCCGGCCGTGGCGGGGACCGTCCGCCAAACCCCGGTACTGATCCGCCTCACTCTGCTGGGAGCAGCTCCTCCTCCGGACCGCCGCCGATCGGGGTCTCGGTGCGGGGCACGCTCACTTCCCGACCGCGCAGGAACGCGAGCCAGTAGACGCTCGCGGCGATGACCGCGCCCGTCACCGGTCCGATGAAGTAGACCCAAAGGTCCGTCCAGGTCCAACTCACGAGGGCCGGTCCGAAGGAGCGGGCCGGGTTCATGCTCGCCCCGGTGAGGGGCCCGCCCATGAGAATGTCGAAGACGAGCACCAGCCCGATGGGCAGACCGGCGACGGACTTGAAGACCCCGCGGTCGTCCACGGCGACGGCGAACACCGTCAGCACCAGGAAGAA
>JACDEY010000033.1 GCA_013816105.1 Actinomycetota bacterium | reverse complement strand
CCACAGCGATCGGATCCGCAACGAGGCGGGGATCCCGACGCTCGTAGGCGGTAGTCTGACGACTCGCGACGAGGTGAACACGGTGCTCGCCGCCGGCCGGGCCGATATGTGCGTCCTGGATATCAGGGACGACGCTCGCTGACCGGAGGCGCGCACCTGACCGGAGGGAGGGTTGGATGGGAGACCAGGAACGGCGGAGGCCGGAGGGGCCCGACGAGAACAAGACGCGCCACGACGTCGTGGAGCAGGGCGGGAACGCGCCCGAGCGGGAGGCAGAGCCGGCTGGCGAGACCGGGGACGACGACGAGGCCGGCGGCTAAGGGCTTTCCTGAGCCCGGGTCGGGGGGGCCTACTCTGCCGAGCTCAGGCGCCCAGCTCGTAGAGCTGCCCGGGCTCCATGTCGAGCCCGTTCATCACCTGCCATAGCGCCGCCAGCGCCTTGGTCGCGTTGCGCGCCTCGTACGGCGCCAGCTCCTCGGCCCGGTTCCGGAGAACGTCCTCGATGGTCCGGTAGGCCTTCACCAGCTCCGCCTGCGCGTCGTTCAGCTCGTCTCCCATCGCGTTTTGCATCAGGCCTGCCTCCGCTCCCCCTCGGTGCCGATCACGATCCGTTCGTCCAGCAGCCGCTTCGCCTTGAGCTCGAACCTCGGGAGCGATCCGCTTTCCGCCCGCCGGACGCCGAACCGAAGGCCCTCGTGCGCCTGCGCCAGCGACCGCGAGAGGTCGTTCACGATGCGGTCGGCGTCGGCCTCCTCGTCCGAGCCCGGGATCTCGACGAGCACCTCGATCTCGTCCCGGATGCCCTCAGCGGTGTAGAGGTGGATCTGGAACTCGTCGATCTCGGGGAACTCCCGCACGATCGCTTCGACCGCCCGGGGGTAGACGTTCGTCCCGCGCACGAGCTTCATGTCGTCAACGCGTCCGCGGATGCCGCCGTCGTAGATGTCGAACGTCCGTCCGCACGAGCACGTGTTCGCCGGCACCTTCACGACGTAGTCGCGGGTCCGATAGCGGAGGACCGGGATGAAGCCCCGGCCGAAGGAGGTGACCACCCGCTCTCCCATCTCGCCGTACGGGACGGGCTCGTCGGTGTCCGGGTCGACGACCTCCTCGATGTAGTGGTCCTCGATGATGTGGGTCCCGCCAGGCTGCTCCGAGCACTCGAAGACCATGATCGTCCCGAGCTCCGTCATGCCCGCGGTGTCCGCCGCCTTCGCGCCCCACTGCTCCTCGATGAGCTTCTTCGTGGCGGGGATGGACCCGGCCGGCTCTCCGGACAGGATCAGGCGCTCGACGGACGATGAGGCCAGGTCGATGCCGAGGGACCTCGCCTCCTGCGCCATTCGGAGCGCGTACGTGGGCGTGGAGCAGACGACGGTTGCGCCCATCTCGACGATCGTCCTGACCCGAACGTCGGTGGTCATGGCCCCGCCGGGTAGCACCAGGCAGCCCATCTTCTCGCAGGCGTAGTGCGCGCCCCAGAACCCGATGAAGGTCGCGTATCCGAACGCGATGAAGACGCGGTCTCTCGGGCGGACGCCGAAGCCCCAGAAGCCGTAGCACCACATCTCGGCGATCCACTCCCAGTCCTTCAGGCTGTCGAGGACGCGGATGGGCGTCCGGCCCGTGGTTCCCGAGGTCATGTGGTAGCGGATCGCGGCTTCCTCGGGGGCCGCCAGGATCGCTCCGAACGGCGGGCTCTCGAGCTGCGCCCCCATCCACTCGTCGCGCGAGAGGAGCGGGATGCGCCGAAGGTCCTCGAGCGTCTTGATCGAGTCGGCCGTGACGCCGGCGTCCCGGAGGCGCTTCGACTGCCAGGGGACGCGAGCGTCCGCCCACTCGACCAGGGCGCGCAGCCTCCGGACCTGGAGCGCCTCGAGCTGCTCCCGCGGCATCGTCTCGTGACGCGGATTCCAGTACGGCGTGTCGGTCATCGGCGCCCCCACGAGGTCGGTCGGCATGAGCGTGCGACGGCGACCGCATCCTAGCGCGGGCCCGAGCCGGCGTGATATACGGCCTGCATGGCCCCGCCGATGAGCGCCTTCGCGCTCGGTCCCGAGCAGGACGATCTCATGAAGGAGGCCGTCCGGCTCGCTCGGGAGACCCTGAACGCGATCGCGCGCGACGGGGAGCCGGGTCGCGTCAACCGGCCGCTCGTCCGCGCCCTGGCCGAGCACGGCCTGTTGCGACGGCTCTTCCCCGGCGCCGAGGGCTCCCGCGACGTCTCGGCCCTGGAGCTGTGCCTCCTGCGAGAGGCGCTGGCGCAGGGATCCACCGAATCGGAGACCGCGCTCGCCATGCAGGGTCTTGGGGGCTATTCCATCCTGCAGTCGGGCCACGAGGATCTGGTCCGGCGATGGGTCCCGCCGATCGCGTCGGGCGAGGCGGTGGCGGCCTTCGCGCTGAGCGAGCCCGCCCACGGATCGGACGTCGCGGCGCTCGAGCTCGCCGCGAAGCCCGACGGCGACGGCTATCGCCTGAGCGGCTCGAAGACCTGGATCTCGAACGCACCCGACGCGGACGTGTACGTCCTGTTCGCCCGGACGACGCGAGACGCGGGGGCGAAGGGAATCACGGCGTTCGTCGTGCCGGGCGACAGCGCCGGGCTGGCCGGGGAGCCGATCGAGCTGGTGTCCCGCCACCCCATCGGGCGGCTGGAGCTGGACGGCGTCCGCGCGGGTCGGGACCAGGTCCTGGGAGACGTGGACGGAGGCTTTCGCGTGGCGATGCGAACCCTCGATCTCTTCCGGCCGAGCGTCGGGGCGTTCTCGGTGGGGATGGCCCAGGCGGCGCTCGATGCCGCCGTCGCGCACGCGGGCCAGAGGGAGGCCTTCGGCAGGACCCTCCGGGAGTTCCAGGCCGTCTCGCACAAGCTCGCCGAGATGGCCACCCGAACCGAAGCCGCCCGTCTCCTCGTCTACGCGGCGGCGGCGGCGTACGACGCCGGGCGGGAGCGAGTGACGAGGTCCTCGGCCATGGCCAAGCTCTTCGCCACCGAGACCGCGCAGTGGGTGGTCGATGCCGCCGTCCAGATCCACGGCGCGGCGGCGCTGGAGCGAGGTCACCTTCTGGAGCACCTCTACCGGGAGGTTCGTGCGCCGCGGATCTACGAGGGGACGTCCGAGATCCAGCGGGAGGTCATCGCCCGCGAGCTGTACCGCTGAGTCAGGTGGGTGGGATCACCGCGACGCCGGTCACCTCGACCCGGGCATCAGGATCGAACAGACCCCTGACCTCGAACAGGGCCATGGCGGGGAAGTGCCGTCCCAGGTGGCGCCGATAGGACTCACCGATCTGCGCGAGCGAGGATCGGTAGGCAGCGGCATCCGTGACGAAGATGTGGAGCGAGACGAGGTGCTCCTGGCGCGCCCCCGCCGCGTCCAGCGTCCGCACGACGTTCGCCAGGGTGGCGTCGAACTGGTCCACCAGCGTTTCGCCCTGGAGCTTGCCCTCGGAGTCGTGGGCCGTCTGGCCGCCCAGGTAGACGGTTCGGCCGGGCGCCGCGACCATCGCGTGCGAAAACCCCACCGCAGGCGCCAGCGACTCCGGGTTGACCAGCCGATGAGGTGAAGGAGTCATGTCCAGCGCCGCACCCGGTCACTCACCGGCCGGTCCAGTGAGAATCTCTCCGTTCCGATAGGTCCGCGGATCGGTGACCTACGGGCCGATAAAGATCAACGGAAGCGGTCAACAGGCCCCGGATCAACACGGCCTCACTCCACGATAAATCCCCGATGCGCTGGCCGTCGGAAGCGTCTCACCGGTTGGGCTAGACCAGCCCATTGGTGCAGGTATCATCGCTCTGCTTGCACGTCGCAAGCTCGACCACCGGTCCCGTCAGGACCTCGTTCGCATCGGGGGTGCTTCCCGGAGTCGAGAACAGTCGGGGGAAGAAGGCGAAGGTGCCGGGCTCCCTCGGCATCGTCTGGTATGTGATGGAGGGCTGGTACTGGCCCGGGTCCTTCAGGACAAAGGTGGCCTCGTCCTGCCAGGCGACCGAGACGCACGCTCCACCTGTGCAGGTGGCCGACTTGGGCACAAACTGAACACCGCCCCAATACGTCTTCTGCTGCGCCTGGGACGCGTTGGGATCGCATACGATGTAGTCCATCCGGACGTTGGAGCCCTCCGGCACCGGCTTGGTGAGGTCGATCGGGTAGCCCGTGTCGGAGTTCCTGACGTTGGCGAGCCATGTGGTGGGCTCGAATGGCAAAGAGTCGTCGCACCGCGCGAGCGAAACATCCGTTGTGGTTGTGGGCTGTGTGCAGGTGCCCGGCGTGGTGCTGCTGGAGACGTCGAACGTCGCCCCTGTCAGCAGGCCGTTCGGGCGGTTCAGCTTGGGGATCATCTCGTACGGCGCGCCGGGAAGTTCGCATGGCACGAACTGGAACCAGACCGCGGCCAGATAGTTCGTGTCCGGCTGAAGGTCTGACTCCCTGGTGAAGATGTGGTCGTTCCAGGTCGTGTTGACCGGACGCTGCCCCTGGTAGCTCAGTGGGGGCGAGAATTTGATCTTCGGGGCGTAGGACCCTGCCAGGATCTCGTGGATGCAGTACTTGAGCTCCCCACGAAGGAGCGTACCGCCGAGCACCGTCGCGCCATCGCTGATAGGGCTGCCGCCGGCGGTGACGTTCTTCACCTCGACACGGTCGCCTATGCACACGGCGTCGGGCTCCTCCGCCGCCGCCATCGGGGATGAGAGGGGCAGGACCAGCGTCAGGGGCAGGCGAGTCCAGTGGCCCAGCCTCTACGGAGCATGTTGCCCCTCCTTTAGCATGGCGGGCCTCGGACAAGACATGTGCAAGGTAGACTGTCGTTCTCATGGAGTCAAGAGGCGACCCTCATTGACCAATGCGCACCATGGCCCAGCCTTGGTCATTGGGAGCAATGGATTCCTGCGAGGGGTCGCCATCTCGCTGATCACTGCCGGGGATCGGTCTCCTCCTCATTTCGGGATCGGCCGCACAATCAAATGCTGGTGAGCTCGACCCTACATTCGGGCACCGAGGCGTGGTTGTCGAACCGGTCATAGGGAATTGGTTTGCGGTCTCTCTAGGGCCCGACGGGAAACTTGTGCCTGCTGGGACAAGCGTCCGACCCAGTGGCGGCCCGACCTTTGGCCTGGCCAGCTACACCGTGGACGGAACGCTCGATCGCAATTTTGGAGACGACGGCTTTGTGGCGACACGGTTCGGCGAACTGGAAAGCCGAGCCAGAGGCGTTGCCATCGAGCAGAACGGCAGAGTCGTCGTCGCAGGAGAGGCCTTCTTGGTCGAGTTCGAATACCGCTTCGCCCTGGCCCGCTACCTGCCGAATGGCGCGCTCGACCGGAGTTTCGGGGGGGACGGCAAGGTGCTTACCGAGTTTCCGACGGGGCCGAGCGCCGCCGATGACCTCGCCGTGCAGTCGGACGGCAAGATCGTCGCGATCGGGTTCGCCAGGGCGAGCCCTACCTACGGCAAGGCCAATTTCGCGCTCGCCCGCTACCTCCCCGACGGGAACCTCGATCCCGCCTTCGGCGAGGGCGGTCTGGTGGTGACGGGCTTTCCCGGAGGGGAGAGCTTCGCAAACGCCCTCGCCATCCAGCCGGATGGCAGGATCGTCGTGGCAGGGGTCGCGGATCCCGGCCGGTTCGCTCTCGCCCGCTACCTCCCCGACGGAAGCCTGGACCAGAGCTTCGGCTCGGAGGGAAAGGTCTTCGCCGACCTACCGGGGGAGACAGAGGGGGCGGCTGATCTCGCATTGCAGGTTGACGGCAGGATCGTGGCGATTGGTTCGGGAGACCCACCGGGGGAGGAGACCTCTGCCTTCGCCATCGCCCGCTACACCACCGACGGCAGGCTCGATCCCACCTTCAGCGTGAACGGCTCGGAGTTCACGGTCTTCCCCGACGACGGCGACGACGGCGGGGTCAGCGTGGGCATCGATTCCCGCGGCAACATCGTGGCGGCAGGACTGGTCGACTACGACGTCCTTGAGCGCACGGGGGACTGGGGGCTCGCCCGCTATACCCCAGAGGGCCGGCTCGATGCGGGCTTCGGCGAGGGGGGCCTGGTGGTCACCTCGCTCGGGAAGCTGAACGAGTTCGTCGCCCAGCTCGTGATCCAGCCCGACGACAGGATCGTCGTGGCCGGAGGCGCGAGCGGCAACCTGAGCCGGACCAGGCAGGGTCCGGCCCTGGCCCGCTATCTCGGCTGAGGCGCTCGCCGGTCGAGGTCGGACGGGCGTTCCGTCACCGGCCGGACCACGTCGGGCTCCGGCCCTCCACGAACGCCCGGTAGAACTCGGCGTGGTCGGCGCTCTTCATCAGCAGGGCCTGGGCCATGGCCTCCAGCTCGAGGGAGCCGGCGAGGTCCATGTCGATCTCCCGGGTGAGAAGCATCTTCGTGGTCGCGTAGGCGAGCCCCGGTCCTTCGGCCAGGCGGCGGGCGAGATCCGAGGCCGCCTCCGGAAGCTCGTCGTCCTCCACGATCCGGCCGGCTAGACCGATCTCCACGGCGCGGTCCGAGGGGACCGTGTCGCCCAAGACCAGCAGCTCCGTGGCCCGGCCGAGGCCGATCAGGCGGGGGAGCAGGTACGCCGAGCCCATGTCCGCGCCGGCCAGCCCCACCTTCGTGAAGAGGAAGGCGAAGGAAGCCGACCGCGCGAGAAGCCTGAGGTCCGCGGCCAGCGCGATGACGGCCCCGGCGCCCGCGGCCACGCCGTTCACCGCGGCGATGATCGGGAGCGGGCACTCGCGCATCCGCTGCACGACGGTTCCGGTCATCCGCGTGAAGTCGAGGACTCCCCTGGGATCCATCGAACGCAGCGCCCCGATGATCTCCTCGACGTCGCCGCCCGAGCAGAACCCGCGCCCTCGCCCCGAGAGTACGAGCACCCGGACGTCGTCGCGTTGGGGGAGCTCGCTCAACAGGTCACGAAGGTCGGCGTACACCTCGAAGGTGAGGGCGTTCAGCTTCTCTGGGCGATCGAAGGTCACGGTCGCCACCCCGCGGTCGACCTCGAAGCCGAAGTGCTTCCACTCGCCGGTGAACGCCGCCGAGGCGCGGAAGGGACTCACCGGCGAGCTTAGGTGAAGGCTCGCAGGCCCGTGAGGGCCTCGCCGAGGATCAGGGTGTGGATCTCGTTCGTGCCCTCGTACGTGAGCACCGACTCGAGGTTGTTCATGTGGCGCATCACCGGGTACTCGAGCGTGATGCCGCTAGCGCCCAGGATGCCTCGCGCCTCGCGGGCCACATTCAGCGCCTCCCGTACGTTGTTCATCTTCCCCAGGCTGACCTGCTCGGGAGTCAGACGGCCCTCGTCCTTCATGCGCCCGAGATGCAGCGCCAGCAGCGCGCCCTTGTTGATCTCCGCCATCATGTCCACGAGCTTGCGCTGGGTCAGTTGGAAGCCGCCGATGGGCTTGCCGAACTGCACCCGCGTCTTCGCGTATTCGAGCGCCGTGGCGAAGCAGGTCCGCGCGGCTCCGAGGACTCCCCAGATGATGCCGTACCTCGCCTCGTTGAGGCAGGAAAGCGGCCCGCGCAATCCTCGGACCTCGGGGAGTGCGGCGTCGCCGGGCAGCCGGCAGTCCTCAAAGACGAGCTCCGACGTCACCGAGGCACGAAGGGAGAGTTTCCGACCGACGTCCTTGGTGGAGAAGCCGGCGGTGCCCCTCGGCACGATGAATCCGAGGACCCCCTCCTCCGCGCGCGCCCAGACGATGGCGACGTCCGCGATGCCGCCGTTCGTGATCCACATCTTCGAGCCGGTGAGGATCCAGTCGTCACCGTCGCGCCGCGCCGTCGTGCGCATCCGCGACGGGTCGCTGCCGAAGTCCGGTTCGGTCAACCCGAAGCACCCGACCACCTCGCCGGCCGCCATCCGCGGAAGCCAGGCCTGCTTCTGGGCTTCGGAGCCGTACTTCCAGATGGGAAACATCGCCAGCGAGCCCTGAACGGATACGGCGCTCCGGAAGCCGCTGTCTCCGGCCTCCATCTCCATGCAGGCGAGGCCGTAGCTGACGGCGCTCGCCCCGGCGCACCCGTAGCCTTCCAGGTGCATCCCGAGGAGGCCGAGCTCGCCCAGCTCGCGGAAGATCTCTCGCGGAAACTCCCCGCGATCGAACCATCCCTCGATGCCGGGGAGGACGCGGTCGCGGACGAACCCCCGCACCGCGTCGCGGATCATCCGCTCCTCCTCCGAGAGGAGGGCGTCGATGTCGAGGAAGTCCAGGGGGTCGAGGGGCGCCGCCGCGCGCGTTGATCGGGGCTCCGCCTCGGAGGCCGGCGGGCGATCCGGAGTCGCCTCCACCGTGGCCGCCGTCGCCGAGGCGGGCTGGGCCTCCCTTGTCGCCATCGCGTCCCACTCTAGTACGTGTGGCCCACGTTACTGCCGGACAGTTTGCGGGGTGAACTCATCGACATCCCATCCTTTCATGACGAGGAGAGCGGGGG
>JACDEY010000215.1 GCA_013816105.1 Actinomycetota bacterium | reverse complement strand
CCCGCCGGCGGGCGCCGGGTAGCCCGGACGTTCATGTTCACCGACATCCTCCGATCGACCAACCTGGTCGAGGCCATCGGCGACGAGGCCTGGGAGGATCTGATCGTTTGGCACGATCGCACCCTCCGGGTGCTGTTCGCCGAGCAGTAGGGCGAGGAGGTCGATCACTCCGGCGACGGGTTCTTCGTGGCCTTCGACGACCCAGGTTCGGCTCTTTAGAGCGCCGTGGCGATCCAGCGGTCGCTGGCCGAGCACCGGAGGACCCACGGGTTCGCCCCGCAGGTCCGCATCGGGATCCACGCTGCCGAGGCGACCGAGCGTGGAGGCGACTACGGGGGCATGGGCGTCCATGAGGCCGCCCGCATCGGCGGCTTGGCCGACGGGGGGGGAGATCCTGGCTTCGGCCGAGACCGTGGAGGCCGCCGGGGGGGACTGGCAGGTCTCGGAACCCCGAGAGATCCAGCTCAAGGGTATCTCCGAGCCGGCCCGCGTGGTGTCGGTGTCCTGGCGCTAGCTTGGTGGCCCGCTGCTGAGTCGAGCCTCCGGCTCCAGAGCCGGAGTCTGCACCCTCACTCTGGACAATCCCGGCCTGCGGTGTCATTCTCCCGATGTCTGTTTGCCGGACTGCAGGGGAGGATCGCATGGGCAGGTTGGGGGCACGCGTCGGCTCGGTCATCGCGCTTCTGCTACTGGTTCAGCTCACGCTCGGGGTTCCGGCAACCGCTGGGCTCGCCCCCGATCGCTTCGATCCGAACGCCGGTCTGGTTCGCTGGGCGGAGTCTGCGCGGAGCGAAGGGATCAACGCCCCCAGCGCAGGCCCGATAGCCGACAACTTCGAGATCGTCGGACACTCGGACCTGGGCGGGGACGGGTTCAATGCGGACGTGTGGGTCCACGGGGACTTCGCCTATGTCGGCGTGTGGGGCTCGGGAGAAATCTGCCCGGCCACGGGTGTGAAGGTTGTCGACGTCTCGGATCCTTCTGCACCAGATGTCGTGAGTGTGCTCTCGAATCCCGAGGGAACGTCGGCTGAGGACGTGGTCGTGCGAAGTGTCGACACACCCTCGTTCAAAGGAGACCTGGCGGTCGTCGGTATCCAGCACGCCTGCGGCGCCCGCCGTCAGGGGCTGAGATTCTTCGACGTGACCGACCCCAAGCGGCCCGTGATGCTCGCGGACTGGAAGTCTCCTGGCCGGGCTCCCGGATGCCATGAGGTCGACCTCGTACAGCGAGACGACGGCACCGTTCTCGCGGGATGTGCGGATCCGTTCGCGGAGCTCATCGTCGGCAAGGACGAGGTGGTCCTGGTGGACGCGACCGATCCCACGAATCCCCAGAAGGTGGGCGGGTGGGCGCTCCAGGCGGATCTGGGACAGAATCCCGCCAAGGGCGTGGGATGCGGCCAGGTGGCCTTCGCCCACAGCGTCCGTTTCACCGATGGGGGAGAGACCGTGTATGCCTCTTACTGGGATGCCGGGACGATCAACCTGGACATCTCGAATCCCGCCGCCCCACAGTTCGTGGGCACCACGAAGCTCCAGCCCCTGGATGAGGACGGGGACAATCACTCGATGACGACCGCCGAGGGCGGAAAGCTCATCATGATCAACCCCGAGGACTTCTCCCCCGTCGAGTGCGGATCTCGGTGGGGTGGCTGGGGAGAGGTGTGGATCTACAACAACGAGAACCCCTCGAACACGCGGTTCCTGGCGTCGTTCTCGACGCCGAACTCGGACTCGGGCCGAACGGATGGTTTCTATACCGTCCACAACACGGAGGTCTCGGGGCAGGACGCCTATTCAGCCTGGTACTCAGACGGAATCGTGTGGTGGGGCTTCAAGGGCGTACCGGGAATGAAAGGCCAGTTCGTGCCTGCCCCCGCGCCAGATCCTCATGGGTTCTTCCCGACGGTTCCGATCATGTGGGGCGTGGCGATCGACCAAGCGACGGGGCTCATCCTCGGAAGCGACATCAACAGCGGCCTTTGGATCGTGCGACCGTTGTGAGCTGAGGCTCTCCCCCACGGGCTGCGCGGCGTCGACGACCAGATGGAGCAGGTCAGCTTGAGCGCTGACGGCGGCTCGCGCGATCGGTTATCTCAAGCGCGAGGAGAAGCCAGGCCACTCGGCGTTCCACGGTCACAGGTCCGCCTCCCCACTTGCTTCCGATTCCCGCCAGGGACCACGATGGAGCGTGGGCGGAGTGATCCAGCGGAACAGGTTCAGGCCCGGGCGCTTGCACCAACACTCCGGATAGCACCCGCAGCTGCGGAGGCCGGCCCGCTCGAGAGCAAGCCCGACGAGTCCCGTGATCACGACGCCTGCCCCGAGGATCCTTGCGAGCTTCCCGATCACCGCCTCCTCCTTCTCGGGTGCCGGGCCCCGGCGGCCGAGCATCCACTCCTCCTGCACCATACGACAGCTCAACCGAGATGGTCGCGGCAAGAACGCGCCTTGTCCTTCGCCGTGGGTGATGACATCGTGAGCCCGACGGGGTAGAGGCCCATGCTGAGGAGGTTGTGATGAGTATGGCACGCAGGGTCGGCGGGTCGTTCGCATTGGCCGTTGCCCTGGTCATGTCGGTTCAGAGTTCGGCCCTCGCAGCTGTGGTGAACGTGGAGATCGGAGGGCCGGCTCCCGGCTTCACGCCTGCGACGGCCAAGCCGAAACAGGGCGATTCCGTCCTCTGGACGAACGCCGACGACATCGCGCACACCACCACGAGCAACGGGTGTCCCAGCTCCGGCGAGCCCGGCGTCGGGCTGTGGTGTTCGCCGAGCATGGGCCAGAACGCCACCTACTCGTTCATTTTCCGCGCGGCGGCGAAGTACCCGTACGTCTGCATCTTCCACACAAGCATGAAGGGCACCGTGCAGGTGAACATGAAGGCCAGCCCGATGAGCGGGGGCACGGGAACCACGTTCACCATCGTCTGGGCCAAGGCATCCATCCCGAACGGATTCAACGCCGACGTTCAGATCAAGCGGCCCGGTGATGCATCCTTCTCCAACTGGATGCTGAACCAGATGAACACCATGGTGAGCGCATCCTTCACTCCGGACCAGGGCGTGGGCACGTATCAGTTCCGGTCCCGGCTGCAGAGCAACGCCTCCGGAGGAGCGAGCAACTACTCGAAGCCAGTCTCGATCCAGGTCAGCTGAGTCCTGGCTACCCGCGCGGCAGCGAGGAGGCGAGCGCCTCCACGAC
>JACDEY010000032.1 GCA_013816105.1 Actinomycetota bacterium | reverse complement strand
ACCTATGACCAGGCCAGCCCCCTTGAGACGAATAGGCCAACTGAATCTCATGCGAACGAGCGGACGCTCGAGAATTGGAAAAGGCTTCACCGGGAAACAGAGATTAAGAGCAAGCCTCCATTTTCGACAGGGTACGCTTAGTGGTGTTCCGCTGTCAAGGTCGAGCGCGTCCGAGGGCCGGCCCTTCGGGGCTGAGCAGGGCGCGCTTCCCCGTCAGGTAGAGGGTGGAAGCCTCCGTTCGCGCCAGGAAGTCGACGTTTGAGGACGCCTGACCGCGGGTGGCCTCGAACGAAAGGGCCAGACGCGCGTACGTCCGAATCGCATCGGCGGCCGCATCGCCCGAGAACGGCCCGGAGGAGCGAGCCGAGGTTCCGTCGGTGAGCGCCGGAGCGGACACGAACGCTGAGACCACGAGCGAGACGACGAGGGACGCCTTGGCGAGCGCACTCATTCCTTCGGACCTCCACGGCGACGACGACGATGCGGATAGGGCAAGCGAGGATCAAGACCAATCGTAGAAACCCCGCGGGCAAAGGCGGGTAAAGGGAGAGTTAAGCCTCCATCGGGATGTTCGTGAACCCTCGACCCCGCATTCCACCAAGGGTCCGGGCTTGAGCGTGAGGGACTCAGATCTGATGGCGAACGGGAATAGGAGGCCCCCCGCCTTTTGTTGCAACGGACTGTCCCTCTGACCAGGAGAATCGAAGACGTGGCCGAACAGCTCGAGACGAAGATCCTTCCCCTGCTCCCCTTGAGTACCGGTGTGGTCCTGCCCGGGATGGTTATCACCCTTACCCTCGAGTCCCCCGAGGCTCGAGCGGCCGTCAAGGCCGCTCGCTCGGCCGACGACACCCTTCTGCTCGTCCCGCGCCAGGACGGGCGATACGCGCGGGTGGGAACCGTGGCCCACATCGAGGAGATGGGGCGCACCCCCGGCGGGATGGAGGCCCTGGTGATTCGCGGCGTCGAGCGGGCCCTCATCGGCTCGGGCGTCGCCGGGACCGGAGAGGCCACATGGGTCCAGGTCGATGCCCGGCCGGACTCCGAAGCCACGACCGAGCGGATCCAGCAGCTGGCTCGGGAGTACCGGGCCACCGTCGAGAACATCGTCGAGGCCCGTGGCGTCCCGCAGGTCGCCGAGTTCCTTCGAGGGATCGAGGAGCCGGGCGCCCTCGCCGATACCGCCGGTTATTCGCCCGACCTCTCCTTCGAGCAGAAGGTGGAGGTGCTCGAGACCCTCGACGTCGAGCAGCGACTCGAGAAGGTCCTCGCGTGGGCGAAGGGGACGCTGGCGGAGGTGGCCCTCAAGGACAGGATCCGGTCCGAGGTCGCCGAGGGCATGCAGAAGAACCAGCGGGAGTACATCCTGCGCCAGCAGATGGACGCCATCAAGAAGGAGTTGGGCGAGGACCCCGAAGAGGACATCGTCGGCGAGTATCGAAAGAAGATCGCCGATGCCAACATGCCAGAGGGCGTGCGCAAGGAGACCGAACGCGAGCTGGGCCGTCTCGAGCGAACCTCACAGCAGTCGCCGGAATATGGGTGGATCCGGACGTACCTCGACTGGATGACCGAGCTTCCCTGGGACATCCGAACCGAGGACAACCTGGACATCGCCGACGCCCGCCGCATCCTGGACGAGGATCACACCGGCCTCGAGGACGTGAAGGACCGCATCCTCGAGTACCTGGCCGTGCGCAAGCTCCGTCAGGAGCGCGGGCTCGGCGTTGCGACCGGCCGAGGCTCGGGCGCCATCCTCACGCTCGTCGGTCCGCCCGGCGTGGGAAAGACCTCCCTCGGCGAGTCGGTGGCCCGGGCGTTGGGAAGGAAGTTCGTTCGCATCTCGCTCGGCGGCATCCACGACGAGGCCGAGATCCGCGGTCACCGCCGGACCTACGTCGGAGCGCTCCCGGGCCGCATCGTGCGGGCGCTCAAGGAAGCCGGCACCAAGAACCCGGTCATGATGCTCGACGAGATCGACAAGGTCGGCTCCGACTGGCGGGGGGACCCCTCCAGCGCGCTGCTCGAGGTGCTCGATCCGGCGCAGAACCACACCTTCCGCGACCACTACCTCGAAGTGGATCTGGATCTGTCCGAAGTCCTGTTCATCGCGACCGGAAACGTCGCCGAGACCATCCCCGGTCCCCTCCTCGACCGGATGGAGGTCATCAGGCTGGACGGCTACATCGAGGACGAGAAGGTCGCCATCGCTCGTGATCACCTACTCCAGCGGCAGATGGAACGCAACGGCCTGCAGCCCGAAGAGGTCAACCTGCTCGACGAATCGCTCCGCGCCATCGTGAACGACTACACGCGCGAGGCCGGCGTTCGCAATTTGGAGCGGGAAATCGGCAAGGTGCTGCGCAAGGCGGCCACCAAGATCGCCGCCGGCGAGGCCGAGACCCCGATCACCGTGGGCCAGGACGACGTGCGCGAGTACCTCGGCCGGCCCAAGTTCTTCTTCGAGGCGGCCGAGCGAACCTCCGTCCCCGGAGTCGCCACCGGGCTTGCCGTCACCGGCACCGGCGGCGACGTCCTGTTCATCGAGGCCACCGCCATGGAGGGAGGCTATGGCCCGGGGGAGCCCGTGGGCGGAGGCCTCACCCTGACTGGTCAGCTCGGCGAGGTCATGAAGGAGTCGGCGCAGATCGCGCTCTCCTACGTCCGCTCCCACGCCAGCGCTCTGGAAATTGACCCGTCATCGCTGCGACGACGCTTCCATCTCCACGTGCCGGCCGGCGCCGTACCGAAGGACGGCCCTTCGGCCGGAATCGCCATGACCACGGCGCTCGCGAGCCTGCTGACGGAACGGCCGGTCCGATCGATCGTCGGCATGACGGGCGAGGTCACACTCCAGGGCCGGGTTCTTCCCATCGGCGGCCTCAAGCAGAAGGTCCTGGCCGCTCACCGCGCCGGGCTGAAGGAGGTCATACTTCCGAAACGGAACGAGGGCGACCTGGACGACGTCCCCGAGCAGGTTCGCAACGATATGACCTTCCACGCGGTAGCCACGATCGACGAGGTGCTGACGCTCGCGCTGGCCCCCGAGGGCGCCGACGAAGCGGCAACTCCGGAGGCCGAGCCCGCGGTCTGAGGAGTTCGATGGACGACGCCACGCTCTCCGAGTGGATGAAGGGCTATGTCCGCGCATGGAACTCGAACGACCCGGATCACATCGGCTCGCTGTTCTCCGACGATGCCCGGTACTACACGGCCCCGTTCCGGCCTCCATGGATGGGGCGCGAGGGCATCGTCCAGGGCTGGCTGGAGAGCAAGGACGAACCCGGTCAGACCGACTTCACCTGGGAGCCGCTCGTCGTGACAGGCGACCTGGCCGTCGTCGTCGGCGTAACCATCTACCACGCGACCGGAAACGAGCCGGAGACCCGCTACAGCAACCTGTGGGTCCTGCGGTTCGACGGCGAGGGCCGCTGCTCGGAGTTCACCGAGTGGTGGATGCAGCACCCGTGAGAGCGCCCCCAGGCCGACGCTAGACTGGCCGCCGGGCCCGGCTTTGTCCCTGGGCCGGTCGGGAGCCGTCCATGGGGTTCAAGAAACAGCGGCTGGGCCCTCGCCTGGTGGAAGCGGCGCGGTCCGGAGACCGGTATTCGGACGCACACATGTTCCTAGGGGGCACCGGCGCCGTGGGCGGGACAGCGGTTCTCCAGATGCTCGGCATGTACGAGGAGATGTTCGCCATCCATCCACCAGGCCCCGACGAGGTGCCGCTGCTCGTGGCCACGGGCACGACCTCGGACGAGATCGAGGCGTTCACGCGTCGGCTGTTCCGGTTCGTGGAGTCCCGGCACGGACACGATCGACTGCCCCAGCGAATCCGCAGCGGCTACCTGACGGCGAGCGGTGTCTTCATCGCCCTGGAGAGGTTCGAGGTAACGGCTCTTCCCGGGCTCAAGCGGATCGGGCAGACTCCGCCCGAGGATCGCGGAGGCGTCGCCGCGGAGTTCCTCCGCTCGATCGGCACGGATCGAGAGGACGAGCCCGAGGCGATCTTCAAAGCGCTCGCGGAAACTGTCGCCTCCGCGAGGCCGTTCTCCGCCTTCCTCGACGGCTACCGCGCACGCCACCTCGAGCCCGTGGGACTCGATCGGTACCGCTCGGTGTTGGTGGGCATTCCGATTCCAAGCCTGGTGGCCTACCACCAGGACGAGCTGCTGCTGGTGGCCGAACACGTGCCGGGGCTCGGGGCGGACCAGGTGAACGAGCTGAAGGAGGGGTTCGTGGGAGCCCTCCGCGATGATCTCGTAGAGGTGCAGCAGCGCCTCGCGAAAAGCGTTCTCATGGCCCACACCACCGGCGTCGGTGGGATGTACGACGACTCGCCCTCGGGTCACCCGGCGATCCGCCTCGGCTTCGCGCACAGCGGCCTCGACCGTCGTCTCGCGGAGAAGCAGCGTTACGCGGACACGCTCACCAGGCTCTACGCGGGGGCGGGCGTCAAGGTGTTGATCACCGCCGCCGCCATCGGGATCGACGAGGTGAGGGTGCGGGAGCGCATCCCCCTGCACCGCGAGATCCGTCAGAAGCTGTTCGACGCGCCGGGCGAAGTGTTTCCCGGCTCGAAAGCCTCCCAACCAACCGGTTCCCGAGCGAGCCGCCAGGCCGGGCGGCCGGTCCCCGCCCGTCAGGTGCTGCGAACGTACCGGCCGCTCACCGTGCCGCTCGACGACCCCCCCTCGGGACCCGCCACCTTCGAGCGTGGGGAGGATCTCCTGCCCTCGTACGTGATCCGCAGCGGCGAGAACGGCTTCTTCAGCGTCGGGAACGCCGATGCTCTCTACCGGGTGATGCGCGTGGCATCGGCCGGGGAGCTCGGTCTGATGCTCGCAACGGTGGCCCTCCTCGGCGACGACCCACTCTCGCCATGGTTCGAGGGCGGCGTCTGCTACTACACGGAGACCGACAACGCCCGCCACGTTCTGGACTTCCTGTCACAGCCGGCGCTGCTTCGGACGCAGCTCTCCGGCCTGGAGCCCGTTGCGCTGCAGGATCTCGGCTCGGCGAAGCACCAGGCGGAGATGCACACCCTCGCGCTCCTGATCCTGCTGCACCGCCTGCGGACCCTCGACGTCGACGCGATCGATCCGTACGTCGACGTGGAGCGATTCGACGCGGCCGGGTTCTTCGTCGAGCGTTCGCGGACGCTTACCTTCGAGGATCTGGCCGTTCTGGACCTGGAGACGCTAATCGAGGACATGCAGGTGCTGGCCGGAGCGGAGGCTCCCGAAGACCTTTTGCCGCTCATGCCCCTGCGCAAGCACGGCCTCTTTCCGCAGAAGAGGGAGGCGCTCCGCCGGATCCTGGAGCGCGTCCTTCACGCCGTGTGGATCCCTCCATCTCTCGGATCCCCGCTCGTGTTCGAGCGCGACGGGCGTTCGTACGTTCGAAGCGGGTTCTACGTTGCGCCGCTCGACCTGCTGGTCACCGAGCGGGACGGCATCTCGCGGGCGCTCCGGAGCGGCCACCGCGAGAGCGGCAACCCGTGCGCGTACGAGGATTATCGCGACTATCACCTCTGCGTCGGCGGGTTCATCGATGTCCGCCCTCACGCCATCGCCTGTACCGCGAAGAGCGACCGCGAGGACCTCTCCGGCGCGATCGCACGGTTCCGCGACGTGGAGGGCCTCCGGGCTCATCTCGCCCGCATCGAGCCGTATGGCTTCTTCGCGACCTGCGGGCTCCTGGCGGTGTTCTTCCGGCTTCGCGCGCTCTACGACCTGCTGAACGAGGCCATGATCGAGCTGGGAACGCTTCACGACTTCCGCTGGCACATGCCGCGGGACGCGGGCGGCCACATCCTGATGGTCCCCGGAGTGGTCGAATCCTTTCGAATGGTGTCGGAAGGCTTGGAGAAGACGACGGGAGCCGAACGCCTTGACGGCATCTGGGGCTACGAGCGTCGTCCCATCCCCGACAGGCGCGAGGCGATCGTGCGCGGGCTACGGGACCGAAACGGCCAGGGCGCGCCCTGACCGGTAAGCGGGGGGGGAGCGAGGGTCGATGGACCGGTGCGAACCTGCGGCACGCCGTCTCGCTCGTGCGCCAGGGAAGGAACCCCGCCGCGACGGTTTACGAGAGCCTCGGGGCGAACTTCTTCCTCGCGCTCGACCCGGGATGGCTGAACCTGGGTCTGTGGGAGGGCCCCGGGACGCTGGAGGAGGCTCCTCGGGCGGTCCGCCGGCTGGTCGAGACGCTCGCGCAGGATCTTCCCCGCGACGGCGTGATACTGGACGTGGGGAACGGGCTCGGAGCCCAGGACCCCCTTATCGCACGGATCGCTCGGCCCCGTCGGCTCGCAGCCCTAAACATCACCGAGTCACAGCTGCGGGAGGGCCGGTCCAGGCTCGGTGAGGCGGGTGCTCTGCCGGTGGTGGGGGACGCCACTCGGCTTCCCATCCGGTCCGGGGCGATCGACGGAGTAATAAGCGTCGAGGCGGCCTTCCACTTCCGGTCCCGCCGCGCCTTCTTCGAAGAGGTCGTCCGCGTGCTCCGCCCCGGCGGGGTGCTCACGATGTCCGACGTGTCCGTGGAACGCCCGCCACCCGGCCTCCTGGAAGGGCTCGCCGGGTTCGCCCAGCTACGCCTCTGGGGCCTCCGGGCAAAGAACCTGAGCTCGGCGGAGCGCATCGCCGATCTCGCGCGCCGGGCGGGGCTCGTCGACGTTCGAATGGCGCGGTGCGGGGATCGTGTCCTCGATCCGGCGCTCGCCGCGGTCGCCCTTCGGCTTCGCGATGCGGGCGAGGTTCCCCCCGGACAGCGGCTCGCCGCACGCTTCTTCCTCGCACAGGTGCGGACCCTTCGGCGCCGGGAGATGATCGACTACGTCCTCCTTCGCGCCCGGCGGTCGACGAGGCAGGACGCATAGGGGTCAGAGCACACATCGTTGAACTGGGAGTGGCCGCATCGTACCGTGCCGGAATGGACCTCCTGAGCTTTCCGGCCTCCCTGCTCTCCGACGACGAGGACCTCGTGCTGGACCTTCGGCCGCACTGGCTCTCCCTCATCGTGCCGGTGGCGCAAACGATCGCGATCCTGCTCGGGCTTGGAGCCGGCTTCCTGTATGCACCCTATTCCTGGGCGCCATGGGCCTTCGCCGTGATCCTGATAGCGGGCCTCACCGCGTTTCTGGTCTGGCCGGCGGGGCTCATCAGCACTTGGGCGAGCTCCCATTTCGTGGTCACGACCGACCGGATCATCCGGCGGTCCGGTCTCATCGCGAAGCAGTCCGTCGAGATCTCGCTCGAGCGGATCAGCGACGTTCGGTTCTCTCAGACGATCCTGGAGCGGCTGCTGGGCGCCGGCGACCTCACCATCGAGTCCGCAGCGGGACCGGTCACCTTCCGGGACGTGAGCGACCCGGAACGCGTCCAGAAGGTCATCTTCGAGCGCAAGGAGGGCAACGAGACGCGCCGGAAGGAGGCCATGGAACGGGCCGGACGCCTGCCTTTCTGGCAGCCCGGCTCGGTGGCCGACGAGCTCGCCAAGCTGCACCGGCTTCACCGGATGTCGGTTCTGTCCGACGAGGAGTACGGCGAGCTGAAGGCTCGCCTCCTGCACAGGGTTCGGAGCCTCTAGGCCATCCTCGGAAGCAGTACCCGAGCTCCGATGATGCGACGGCCGCCGGCGGTCATCCGCCTCCAACGACCGCGATCACGCCGCCCGTGAGGACCAGCCAGGGCCCCGGGCCCGGCAGGATGCCCACGCCCGCGCCGTAGAGCTGTATCAGCAACAGGATGAAGACGATGATTCCGAGCGCCCCGGCCAGCCGGGTGAGCCAGCCGGACGTCGCGAGCCCGGCGACCGCCACCAACCCCAGGACGATCGTGACGAACCCAACGCTCGTGACCAGATCCGGCTGGAACTCGAACGGACGCCGGTAGAGGGCTCCCGCGCCGAGGCGCACACCGTCGAGGTCACGCACCCAGGTCATGAAGGCGCCGACGATGAGCCCAGCCGCGCCCATGAGCGTGAACAGGATGCGGCCCGCCATATGACCCGTCGAGCGCGCCGCCTCTGCCATGGCCTCCTCCCAGGGGAACGACGATGATCGACCTCGCCTCCACCCTATCGGCGGTGCGTCCGGTTTCAAGAACCTCGGTCGGATGAATCGAGGAGCGGCTACAACAGGCCGGCGGTGGATGCACCGTCGACCTGAAGAGCCGCGCCGCTTATGAATCCGGCCGGCTCGGAGCAAAGGAAGGCTACGACCCGTCCGAAGTCCTCCGGGTCTCCCAGCACCCCTTCGGTCCCGAGGGCGCGGGACCGTTCGGTGGCCTGCCGCGCTGGGCATGCCAGGTTGAGAGTGATCCCGAGGGGGAAGAGGTCCGCGGCCGCGGTCTTCGCCCACGCCCAGAGCCCGGCTCGAGCGGTGTTCGAAAGGGTGAGGTGAGGGATCGGCTGCTTCACGGCGCTCGAGGTGATCAGGCAGATGCGGCCCCAGCCGT
>JACDEY010000214.1 GCA_013816105.1 Actinomycetota bacterium | reverse complement strand
ATCGTTCACGACCTCATTCGGGGGAAGGCGCACTTCCGGGCGAACGACCTTCGTGACTTCGTCATCCTGCGAAGCGACGGCACCCCGACCTACCTGCTCGCGGCGGCCGTCGACGACGTGCAGATGCACATGACGCACGTAATCCGCGGGGAGGATCTGCTTCCCTCCACGCCCCGGCAGCTCAAGATCATCGAGGCCCTCGGAGCCGAGCCTCCCGCGTACGCCCACCTTCCCCTCGTGGTCGGGGCTGACCGCCAGCCGCTGTCCAAGAGGCACGGGTCCGTCGCCGTGGAGTGGTTCAAGGAGCGCGGTTTTCTGCCGGAGGCGCTGGTGAACTACCTCGCCCTACTCGGTTGGTCCTACGACGAATCGACGACCTTCTTCAGCCGGGAGGAGCTGGTGGATCGGTTCGACCTGAGCCGCGTCTCGCACAACCCGGCTGCCTTCGACATGCAGAAGCTGGAATGGATGAACGGCCATTACATCCGCGAGGCGACCGATACCCGCCTCACCGAGGTGGTGACCGAGGCCCTCCGGGGCGGCGCGCTCGTGCCCGACCCTTCGGTGGTCGCGGCCGCCATCCCTCTCGTGCGGGAGCGCATGTCCACCATCGAGGAGGGCGCGCGGCTCCTGCGGTTCCTCTTCACCGACGACGTCGTTCCCGACGAGAAGGCCGCGAACGCCATCGCCAAAGCCGGCGTTGGCTTCCTCCGCGAGGCGGCGTCCCGGCTGGAGGCGGTGGAGGACTGGACGGCCGAGGAGATCAAGCGCGTCCTCATCCTGTTCCAGGAGGACTCTCACATGTCCCGCCGCGACGCGTTCGCGCCCATCCGAGCCGCCGTGACGGGCTCGACGGTCTCGCCCCCGCTTTACGAGTCGATCGAGCTGTTGGGCAGGGACCGGACGCTCGCCCGGCTCCGTTCAGCCGGCGCCTGACGCCGCGTCCAGCACCGCGACGGCTGAAACTCAGGCCAAAGCATCCTCGCGCAGAACCTCACGCATCTCCGAGGCGGCCGTCTCCGGAGGCACCGGGTTGATGCTCATCCCCGAACCGAGCTCGAATCCCGCGGCGGTGGTCAGGCGAGGGAGCACCTTGATGTGCCAGGAGAACCAGCTGCCCGCCTCCTGGCCCGCCGGAGCCGATGCGACCACGACGTTGAAGTCGGGATCGTCGTTCGTGAGACGCACCGCCCGCAGCGTGCGCTTCAGCAGCCAGGCGAGGTCGGGGATGTCCGGGTCCCGGAGCTGCGCGAATGACGGCTGTGGTGCGGTGGGGGCGATCCACGTCTCGAACGGCCCCGGCGCCGCGAAGGGCACGAAGGCCACGAACGTCCCCCGCTCCTCGAGGACCCGTTCGCCGGCCGTGCGTTCGGAAAGGATCAGGTCGTCGTACAGCCGCCGGCCGGTGCCCTCGAAGTAGTCTTTCGCCACTTCGAAGCGCCGCAGGACCTCCGGCGGGATCACCGGGGTGGCCACCACTTGAGAGTGCGGATGGTTCAGCGACGTCCCGGCCATGGGCCCGGCGTTCTTGAACACGACCACCGCGCCCGTCTCCTCGCGGCCCTCAAGGTCGCGGTATCGCTCGCGCCAGGCAAGGAGGACGGCACCGACGTCCTCGACGGACATCTCATCCAGGCGCGCGTTGTGGCGCGGCGACTCGATGATCACCTCGTGCGTCCCCACGCCGGGCCGCTCCCGGAACAGGCCCGACCCGTTCCCGTCGGCGGCGCCGTCTCCCCCCAGCGCGGGATAGAGGTTGCCGACCACCCGGACGTGCCACCCGGCGCCGTTCGAGATCCGGTGGACCTCCGGCGGGGTCATGCTCTCGTTTCCCGGGCAGAACGGGCAGTTGGGGTCGTGCTCCGGCTGATCGGGCGCCCGAACGATCACGGCGAAGTGGGGGCGCGCGGCCCGCCGGGGGGCCACGATCGTCCAGGCTCTGGTGGTTGGGTCCTGTCTCAGGGTGGACATGTGCGCGCCGAAGGATAGCGGCTCAGGGGGGTAAAGCAACTACGTTGCGGGGCCGCGTCTTCCTCTCACGCCTCGGAGTTCACGACGTTATCTCCGCGGGAGCACTTGTCGTTCCCGTCGCCGCCGTCCAGGGTGTCGATGAGCTTGTCGTTGCCGGCGCCCCCGGACACCACATCGTCCCCCCGGTGTGGCCACCGTCGGTTCCGGGCATCGAGGACGAGCCCGCGAGCAGGCCTCAGAGCTCGCAGCTGCCCTCGGAGTCGCCCTCGTCGGAGAAGCACTTGTCCTCCTGGGCGCCGCCCTTCAGGACGTCGTTCCCCGATGTCCCGTCGCGTCCGTCCAGGCGATCCTCGTCCGGGCCCCCGCTGATGGAGTCGCTTCCATCTCCCCCCAGCAGGACGTCGTCGTCCCAGGCCCCGAACAACTGGTCGTTCCCCGATCCCCCGGAAAGCGTGTCCTCGCCGAAGCTACCGCTCAGCCAGTCGTTACCGGGTCCGCCCCACATCTGGTCGTCGTCAGACGCCGCGGAAAGGAAGTCGTCCCCCTCCCCTCCGAAGATCCTGTCAGGACCAATGCTGCCGAAAACGGTGTCGTTGCCCGGGCCGCCGTAGACTCTGTCGCGGTCGTCGAGGTCCCCAATCACGTCGTCGCCGGCGCCGCCGTAGATAACGTCGTCCCCCTCGGCGTAGAACTGAGACTCCGCACAGAGGAAGTCATCGCCGTCCAGGCCGTGGATGGTGTCGTCCCCCCCAGACCGGAGATGACGTCGGGACCGTCGGTCCCGACCAGCACGTCGTCTCCCTCCGTCCCAAGGATCGTGGGGGGACGCTGGAAGCAGTCTGGCTCCTCGGACTGAGCAAGGGCCGGCGGAGCCCCGATGAGGCCCGCAGTCACCGCAACAGCTGCGAGGACTCTCGACCGCCTGGTCATGTGAGCTGGGCGAGGAAATAGTCCGCCGTCGCGCGTTCAACGGTGAGGCCGTCCAAGTTCGGGAGGAGGGGGTCGTCGGAGGTGCTGAGGCGGTCGGGGTTGGTCGGACGGTCGTAGTCGATGATCCAGTCTGCGTAGAAGGCGTGGCCGGCGTTGTCCAGGATCACCTTGGAGACCGGGATGGTGGTGGCAGCGACCAGATCGAACATGGCGTCGGGCTCCTGGCGGTCCACCACCTCGTTGCGGGAGCTTAACAGGAGCAGGGGCGTCGCCGCATCGACGTTGCCCTGCGTGCAGCAGTTGTGGTACGGC
>JACDEY010000031.1 GCA_013816105.1 Actinomycetota bacterium | reverse complement strand
CCCCTCTCGCGCGCACCCGCGCGGCCTCCGCCCGACACGCGGGATACGTCGAGAGCCCACCCGTCAGCACATCGACGGGGAGCCGCGGCCGTGCGGCCGGAGCGTCGTCTACCTCGACCGCCCACAGCCCCCGGCGGATCGTCACAACGTCGTCGGGTTCGCGGATCTCCTCGTGGCGCAGGAACTCAGCCCAGGCGCCGTCAGGCGTGTCGGCGAGGTAGTGCACCGGTCCTTCCCCCTCGCCGTGCCATCGGCCCGGCGGCTGTCGATCGGTCTCCCACAGAAAGGGGAACCGGTCGTCCACGTGCCGGAAGCCGATCACGTGGCTGAGGCGTAGACGAGGTCTCTGGCGAGCGCGAGCACCCTGCGAGGACCGGCGGCGTCCGGGGTCCAGCCGGCCCGCAGGACATCGGCGGGGGAGCGACGGCCGAGGGCCGAGCGCTTCCGGTGGAACCACCGTCGGATGCCCACGTCGTTGTAGGCCCCCGCCAGATAGCCGGTCAGGCGGGCAAGGAAATGCAGCCGCTCCGCCACCTCATCCGGCGTGGAGCGGCTTCCCACCGCGTACCGCTTCACGCTGGTCTCGGAGACGCCGAGCAGTCGCGCCAGCAGGTCGGATCCCAGCACCTCCTGGACGGCGGGCCACTCGGACCGGGGGACCGGGGATTCCTCCATCGCCTCCCGGAGCCCGCGGAGCACACCGGTCAGGTCGGCGGCCAAACCGGGGATCAGAAGGGGGAGGGAGGCGGCCTCTCCGATGCCGGCGTCCCTCGCGCGGGCCGCCACCAGCCGCACGGCGTCCTCGTCCAGCCGTTCGATAGGTGTGTCCCCCTCCCGAAGCAGACCCATGGCCTCCGCCTCCACCAGGAGGAAGGCCGCCTCCACCGCCGACTCGCGATCGCCGAACGGCTCATGAATGGATCGAATTCGGACTTGTGACATGTCCCGAGTATAGGCCAATCTTCGACCGCGCCAGGCGTCTGAAGGACCCGGCCGCCCCGAGACAGAGTCGCCCGCGACACGGTAGAACGTCTTCATGGCATCCCTCATCCCCGTCTACGTCGAGGTGGGGCGCCGGCGGGTCTTCGCGGGCGCCGTGCTCTGGCCCGGGTGGTGCCGCAGCGGCAAGGACGAGGAATCGGCCCTCCAGGCGCTCCTCGACTACGGGAGACGCTACAAGGCGGCGCTCAGGAGGGTGGGCCGGGGCTTCCAGGCCCCAGCGGACGAGTCGGCCCTCCAGGTCGTGGAGCGGCTCCGGGGGAGCGCCACCACCGATTTCGGCGCGCCGGACAAGACTCCCTCCGCCGACGAAGGCCCGCTCGACGACAACGAGGCGAAACGCCAGGCGGCGATCCTCCGGGCTGCCTGGTCCGCGTTCGACCGGGCCGCCAAGGACGCGATCGGGGCCACGTTTCGCAAGGGTCCCCGAGGAGGCGGGCGCGAACTCGACGGGATAGTCGATCACGTGCTCGGGGCGGAGCGCGCGTACCTGTCCCCAGCGGGCGGCGAATACCGGGCGCCTCCGGGAGCCGACGGGGCTATCGAGATGGCCGGCATCCGCCGAGCCCTCCTCAAGGCCCTCTCAGCGAGGGCAAGGGGCGAGCCGCCGCCGCGTACGCCTCGTTCGGGGAAGCTCTGGGCGCCCACGTACGCGGTCCGGCGTTCAGCCTGGCACGCGCTCGATCACGCCTGGGAGATCGAGGACCGCGCGACCTAGACCAGGCTGTCGCGCCAGGCGCGGTGCAGGTCCGCGTACTCGCCGCCCGAGCCCAGCAGGTCGCTCGGCGTCCCGTCCTCGATCACCCGTCCGTCGTCCAGGACGAGCACGCGGTCGGCGATCTCAACGGTGGAGAGCCGGTGGGCGATGATGACGGCAGTGCGGTCCGCGAGGACCGTCCGGAGCGCCCGCTGCACGGCGCGCTCGCTCGGCACGTCCAGGGAGGACGTCGCCTCGTCGAGGATGAGGACCGCGGGATCGGCCAGGAACGCCCGGGCGAACGCGACGAGCTGGCGCTGCCCCGCCGAGAGCCGGCTGCCGCGCTTGCCGACATCCGTGTCGTAGCCGTCGGGGAGGGCCCGGATGAAGACGTCGGCGCCGATGGCGCCCGCGGCCGCTTCGATCTCGGCCCTTGTCGCGTCCGGCCGCCCGAAGACGATGTTCTCGGCGACCGTCCCGGAGAACAGGAAGTTCTCCTGGGTCACCATCGCCACCACGCGGCGGAGCTGCTGCTCGGTCAGCTCCGGTAGGGATGTCCCGTCGACCGTCACGCGCCCCTCGTCGGGATCGTAGAAGCGGGCGAGGAGGCGAGCGATGGTGGTCTTGCCGGCCCCGGTCCGTCCCAGCAACGCGACCGTCTGCCCGGCGGGCACCGTGAGGTCCAGCTCTGGCAGCACCTCCACGCCCGGGCGATATCCGAACCGGACCCCGTCGAACCGCACCTCCCCGCGCCAGCCGCCTTCCGGCTCTGGGGCCGGCCGCGAGAACATCGGGACCGAGGGCTCCTCCTCGAGCACCCCCGAGAGCTTCTCGAGGCCGGCCGCCGCGCCCTGGAACGAGTCGTAGAACTCGCTGATCTCGGCCATCGGCTCGAAGAACCGCCGGAGGTACAGCAGGAACGCGACCAGTACCCCGAGGCGCATCGATCCGCCGACGACACGCAGGCCCCCGTACAGGAGCACCGCGGCGGTGGCCACGTTCCCGATCGCATGGATCCCGGGCCAGTAGATCGTGATGAGCTGGAAGGCTCGAAGGGTCGCCTGCCGGTACTGGTTGTTCACCTCGGCGAAGATCTCGTCGTTGCGCGGCTCGCGCCGGAATGCCTGAACGGCACGGATCCCGCCGAGCGACTCGGTGAAGTGGATTACGAGCAGCGCGACAGCCTCGCGGGTGCGCCGGTAGGCCGCGGTAGAACGCACCTGGAACCACCTCGAGAGGAGCAGAAGGGGGATCAGGGCGGCCAGGCTCACCAGCCCGAGCGGCCAGTCCAGCACCATCAGGATCACCGAGATGCTGATTATCGAAAGGGCCGAGGTGACGAGGGTGTCCACTCCCTCGTTGAGCAGTTCGGTGATCGCGTCGAGGTCCGAGGTCAGTCGCGAGATCACCCTGCCGGACGTGTAGCGCTCGTGGAAGGCGAGGCTGAGCCTCTGGAGGTGGGCGAAGACCCGCTCACGCAGGTCGAGCAGGACGTCCTGCCCGACCCGGCCCGTTCCGACGACGAAGGCGCGGTACGCCACCCCCTCGGTCACCGCGGCAGCGACGAGGGCGGCCACGACCAAGAACAGGGGCGAGCCGCGGCCGCTTCTAAGCGCCGGGATGCCCCTGTCGATCCCCATCCCCACCAGCCAGGGTCCGGACATGGCCGCGGCGTTCTGCAGGAGCACCGCGAGGACGAGCCACCAGACGCGACGGCGATGGGGCCGCACCAGGGATCCCAGAAGGCGCCGGCTCCGGCGCTGCAGCAGGGCCGACACGTGGCCGGAGATCTCCTCGTCCTGCTCCGAGGCGACCCCTCGCCACTGTTCCACGGCGCTCACGGGGTGGGCACCCCTTCGGGTGCCGTGGCCGACAGGACGGCCGCGTATGCCGGCGTCGTCGCCATGAGCTCGCTGTGCGTGCCCACCGCGGCGAGGACGCCGTCCTGCAGCAGCGCGACCCGGTCCGCCAGGGCGACCGTCGAGGGACGGTGGACCACCAGGAGGCCCGTCGTGCCGCTCAGGACGCGGTCGAGCGCCTCCTCGACGAGCGCCTCGGTGTGGACGTCGAGCGCGGAGAGCGGGTCGTCCAGGACCAGGACGCTCGGTCGGGCGATGACGGCGCGGGCGAGCGCGAGCCGCTGACGCTGTCCGCCCGATAGCGACAGGCCCTGCTCGCCGATGCGTGTCTCGAGGCCCCAAGGGAGGTCGTAGACGTACTCGGCCTGGGCGAGCTCGAGCGCCGCCCGGATGTCCCCCTCGGTGGCCTCGGGGTGCCCGAACGTCAAGTTCTCCCGCACGCTCATCGAGAAGAGAACGGGGTCCTCGAATGCGACGGCCACATGGCTCCTGAGAGAGGAGAGCCGCAGGTCGCGGACGTCCTGGCCGTCGAGCGTGATCCGGCCGCCGGTCACGTCGTACAGGCGCGGAACGAGCGCCGCGAGCGTGCTCTTCCCGGACCCGGTGGCCCCGACGATGGCGACCGTCTCGCCAGGCTCCACCACGAGGTCGATCCCCCGGAGCGCCGGCGGCTCCTCCGGGCCGGAGTCCGGGTAGCGGAAGGAGACTTCCTCGAAGGCGAGCCGGCCGCGAACGCGCGACAGGGCGACGGCATCTGGGCGGTCCGTGATGGTCAGCGGTTCGTCGAAGACCTCGTACAGACGCTCGGCCCCCGTCGCCGCCTCCTCCGCGAGGGCGAGGATCCAGCCGAGGTCGATCACGGGCCATTGCAGCAGCACGAGCATCGAGGTGAACGCCACAAGCGCGCCGAGCGACATCCTGCCGTCGGCGACGGCGATCGCCCCCACCAGCACGACGGCGGCCATCGTGAGGTTCGGGATAAGCTGGAGCAGCGCCCAGAACCCCGCCCGCAGGCGCACCATGTCCAGCGACGACTCCCGCAGCGTGCGCGCCGCCCGACCGAAGCGGTCCTGGAGCAGCGGGCCCCGGCCGAAGGCCTTCGTCACCCGGATCCCCGTGGCCGACTCCTCCACCAGCGTCGCGAGGTCGCCTTGCTGGTCCTGCACGCGCCGCGACCCGGCCGCGTATCCAGTACCGAATCGTTTCCCGAGCCACGCCGCCGGGGCCATCGACGCCGCGACGAGGAGCGCGAGCGGCCAGTTGAGCAACAAGAGCAGGATCACCACGGCCACGCACTGCAGCGCGTTCACGACGAGGAAGATCGCCCCGAACCCGAGGAACCGCCGGATGACGCTTAGGTCGGTGGTGGCCCGTGACAGCAGCTGTCCCGTCTGCCAGCGATTGTGGAAGGCGAGCGGCAGCCGCTGCAGGTGGGTGTAGAGGTCGTTCCGGATCTGAGCCTCCACGCGCAGTACCACCCGCTGCTGCACCCAGCGCCGGGCGAAGATGAGCCCGGCCTCCGCCAGCCCCAGCCCGAGGGCGAAGGCGCACATCCACAGGAGTCCCCCGCGGTCCCCGTCTCGGATCGGCCCGTCGACAATGGCCATGATTACCAGGGGGACGACCGTGCTCGCCGCCACGCCGACCGCCGCGCAGCCCAGCATGAACAGCATCCGGCCCCGGTAGGGCCGGACGAAGGTGCGCATCCGCCACAGCGGACCGAATCGGCGCAGTCCCGTCACCTTTCGAGAATCTCAGGTGCGGCGGCTATCGCTACCGGGCGCGGAGGAAAGGCCGCCGGAAACCGCGGGGGCCGGGCTCAGTCGCCCTCGAAAGCTCCGAAGGGATCCGTGGACGCGTCGGGGGCGGCCTCGTCCGCGCGCGTCGCCCACGAGGGGAACGGAAACCGTATCTGCACAGGGATCGGGATATGCGGCTGCTGCAGGATCATGGATCCCGGCTTGAGGATCGATGCGCGGGACCGGGTCACCGCGGGCAGGAAGCCGTACTCGCTGCGCTGGGCCTCGGCCGTGTCCAGGCGCCCGACCACCCGGAACGCCGAGTTCGCGATGACCCTTCTCTCGACTTCGCTGGCCGTCTGTTCGGCGCCGATCAGGATCATCCCGAGCGACCGCCCGCGTTCCGCCACGTCCAGCAGCACCTCCTTGATGGGGCTCCATCCCTCCCGGGGGGCGTAGCGGTTCAGCTCGTCCAGGACGAGGAACGCGAGCGGCTCCCGGCGTCCCATCCGTTCCTTGTGCTCGAAGAGCCGCTTGATAACCACGCCGGTGACGAAGCGCTTCGCGCGGTCGTGGAGGTTGTGGATGTCCACGACGGTCACCTGGTTCGCCTCCCAGTCGATGCGGTGGCGGCGTGGGTCCTCGGCCTCGCGACCCCAGATGAGGTGGTTCTGGTCCAGGCGGAACCGCCCGGAGTCCAGGCGACGGACGAAGGCGGCGACGGTCGCGTCGGAGAGCCGCCCTCGCCAGGGGGAGTGGTCATCCTCGACGTTCGCCCGGATGGCGTCACAGAGCTCGTCGAAGCTGCGCACCGGATAGCCACCGTGCAGCACGGTGGCCTCGTGGTCGGGATCGTCCTCGCATTCCCGGTCCAGGAACGACTCCACCCGCGCGACCAGGTCCGCGATCTGCGAGCGCTCGTCGTCGGCCTCCGCGAAGAGGAACCGCAGGTACTTCTCCCGGACGAACTCGCGCACCGTCCAGTAGTAGGCGGTCACGCCGTTCGACCGGCTCTCCACATGGGGGATGGCCTGTCCCCCCGCGCCACCGCGGGGTGGCGCCCACAGGCCCACCGACTCGAACGGGCCTACGGGGAGATCGAGACGCTCGTAGTCCTCGCGCTGGGCCTGCGTCAGCCTCGCGTTCGGCGTATCCAGCCACATGAGGTCCTCGCCCTTCACGTTGAACACGATGGCCTTCGTGTTCCCCCGGTAGCCGCCGAGCACCGGCGAGTGGAACAGGGCGTACAGCAGGAACATGGCGTACGTCGTCTTCGTGGCAACGCCCGAGACGCCGGAGATGTTGACGTGGGCTCCCCGCGTGCCGTCCAGGAAGTCGAGGTCGAGGAACATAGGCTCGCCGTCGCGCGAGAGCCCGCCCACCACCCGGCGGGTCATCTGGTCGAAGTACAGTGCCTCGTCGCGATCCTTCCCGCGTGCCCGAAGGGCCGGGAGGCCCGGCATCGGAGGCACGAAGACCTCCGGCTCGAACCGGGTGGCGACCACCTGGGCCGCGACCGCCGTATCGACGGGGAGCACGCCACGGTCGATCAGGAAGACATCGGTGTCGAAGGTGGCGCCCTCGTGGCGAGCGCGAACCTCCTGGACAAGGCCGGCGATCCGCACGGTGCCTCGCCCGGGAACCTCCGTGTCGACGATAACCGCGTCGTCGAGCTGCAGATAGGCGTCCGGGCTCACGCCCACCCAGAAGGAAAGCGGCGTGGCGTCCTCGGTGCCGATCACCAGGCCGACCGGTTCGCTCGCCATCTCGGGTTCCACGGACATCATCCTCCTTCCTCGCCCTCCACCATCCAACGCAGAAGCGCACGGCGGAGGAGGCGGCCGTCGCCCATGCGGTGCCGAAGCCATGCCTCCAGCCCGCCGACCGGCGCGAGGTTCTGGGGAGCTCGGGGATCGGTGGGGCGCCCGGCGTAGGCGGGGAGAAGAGCGGTCACCCTGTCCGCCAGCCCCACGGCGGTGTCGAGGCCGACGCCCGCCCGGACCTCGCACCGGACGATTCCTGCCTGATCGTGCCAGGGCACACGAAGGGGCACGAGCCGTAGGTACCACGCGTAGCGCTGAACAGGCTGGTCCTCGTCGCCCAGGGCGAACAGCGGGGTTCGCTCGCCGGGGCCGAGGAGCGCCAGCAGGTGCTCGCGCCCGTCCTCCAGGTAATGACGCGAGAACCGCTTCACCATGCCGACCACGGGCGCGTCGGTTGGGTGGAAGAAGCTGAGTGGCCCGTCCACCACGACCAGCCTCCCGGCCCGGGCCGACACGCGCGCCGCCATCGCCGCCTCGGCCTCCTGCATCAGGTTCTGCAGCTTCCACAGCGGCCGGTCCGGGTCCAGGGATGGCTCAGTCGCGGGTTCGAACGCCACGCGCTGCACCCCGACGGAGACCTCCACACGCCCGGGCATGACGCCTCCGCCCGCGACCACCGCCCGGCCCACCTGGTGCTCGTCGAAGGTGGCCCGGCCGTCACAGCACACCGACCCGATCGCGAACGAGCCGAAGAGTCCCGGCGCCCGGCGGCCCCCGTCCTCGGCCAGCAGGCGAAGCTCCACCCTCCGCACGCCGTCGACGAACCAGACCGGGCCCTCCTCGGCCGGAGTGGGGGAGAGCGGCGTCGACCAATCGAGCGTCTCCACCAGCGGATCGGCGACAGGAAGCTCCTCCTCGAGGCGGGCCTGAAAGCCCATCCCGTACTCCGGAGCCCAGGGATCGGCACGCAGGACGACCATCGCCCCGCAGCATACGCCAGGCCTCCGACCCCTTCGGGGAGGCCGCGGGGAACCGGAAAAGCCTCGATAGACGGTAGAGACTTTCGCGGAGCGGTCGCGGGGCTGACAAGACGCACCCTGAATGGGGGATTGACAGTTGCGCCGGCAGGGCCTACAGTTAGCGCGGCTCGCCGCCCCCGGGTGGCGTGCCGTGGACCCAAGAGGCCGAGTAGAGAACGCGGCACCCCGGTGCTGCGGCACCAAAGGTCTCTTGGGTCCATCTCGTTCCCCCGCCTTTCATCGGGAACAAACCCGGCAGGCCGCCGGTTGTCTTCTTGACTCCCCGGGTACACGGGGCGTGCCCGGCGCGTAGAATCCACCGTCGCCAAGAGCGCGGGAGGCCACACCCAAATGAGAGAAGAGACACTGGAAGAAGAGGACGAGGACCTTCAGCCGGACGCCGAGACCGAGGCGGAGCC
>JACDEY010000213.1 GCA_013816105.1 Actinomycetota bacterium | reverse complement strand
GGGCGTCCCCCAGTAGCGCTCTCTGGACAGCGACCAGTCCACGTTGTTCTCGAGCCAGTCGCCGTAGCGGCCATCCTTTATGTATTCGGGATACCAGTTGACGGTCTCGTTGGCCTCCAGCAGGGCCTGCTTGCGCGCGGTGGTTCGGATGTACCAGGCCGGGCGCGCCATGTAGATGAGCGGGGTGTCGCACCGCCAGCAGAATGGGAAGGAGTGCGAATGGATACCGCTCCGGAGGAGAACCCCGGCCCGCCGTAGGTCTTCGATGATCCGCGTGTCGGCATCCCGGATGTACATGCCCGCGTAGGGGCCGATCCGCCTATCGAAACGTCCTTCCGCATCGACGGGCTTGACCACCGGCACTTCGTGCTCCCGGGCTATCCGCAGGTCGTCCTCTCCGTAGGCGGCACCCGTGTGGACGATCCCGGTCCCTTCATCGCTTCTGACGAAGTCGGCCGCCACGACGAACCGCCACGACGCAGGGTCCTTCTCGGGCTCGTCCGGGGAGCCGGGGCCCACGAAGTCGAACGGGCCCCGATACCTTGCCCCCACGAGCTCGTCCAAGGACACCTCTCGGACGATCGTCGCGTCGGAGCCCAGTACGGCTTCCATCCTCGAAGCTGCCAGGACGACGGGCCTCTCGCCGGCGTACCCGCCCCTGGCGATCACGTATCGGAGATCTGGGCTCACGACGGCGAGCGTGGCGGGCACCAGCGTCCAGGGCATGGTCGTCCAGACCAGGAGGTCCGCCCCCTCGTCGGCCAGCGAGCCGGTCCGCACCGGGAACCGGACGTAGATACTCGGGTCCTCTGCCTGCGCGTAGCCCTGAGCGACCTCGTGGTCGGAAAGGGCCGTTCCACAGCGAGGGCAGTAGGCCGTCACCTTCTCGTCCTTGAACAGCAACCCCTGCTCGTGGAGCCGCTTCAGGGCCCACCACACGCTCTGGATGTACTCGGGGTTCATCGTCCAGTAGGCCTCTTCCATATTGATCCAGAAGCCGATCCGTTCGGTCAGCCGTTCCCAGTCCTCGACATAGCGCGTCACGGACTCGCGGCAGAGCCGGTTGAACTCGGCGATCCCGAACGCCTCGATGTCCCGCTTGTTCTTCGTGCCGATCTCCTTCTCGATCTGCAGCTCCACCGGCAGGCCGTGACAGTCCCACCCGGCCTTGCGGTTGACGAAGTGGCCCGTCATGGTCTTGAAGCGTGGATAGAGGTCCTTGAACGTCCGGGCCTCGACATGGTGGATCCCGGGTTTGCCGTTCGCGGTGGGAGGCCCCTCGTAGAAGACCCACTCCGGGGCGCCCCTGCGGAGGTCCAGGCTCTTGTGGAAGATCCGTCGCGTCCGCCAGAACTCGAGGATCGTGCCCTCGAGGGTCGGAAGGTCCACCCTGGGGTCCACCGGCCTGTACCTCGGCATCTGCAGGCTCCCTTCTCCGTGCGCTCCCGCAAGAACGCGAAACGCCCCGTCCCTCCCTCAGGGACGAGGCGCGAGAGCCCCGCGGTACCACCCCGCTTGGTCGCTCCTCGCGGAGCGGCCCACTCCCGGGCTCCCGACAGAGCCCTCCGCTGTCACGGGCGGACCCGGCCGCGTCTACTGGGCTCGCCGAACAATCGCGAGCCGTTCGGGCGGCAGCTAGGGGAGGATATTCGCGGGAGTCGCCGCCACCGGGCTCGCACCGTCCCCGGCTCGCTTCGGCTCGTTCTCCGGCTACTCGTTCCCGTCGTCGCCGTTGCGTGAATTGTAGCGTTCGACAGGGGAGCCGGGGGCCCGAGCGCGAGCCCTCTCGATCCCGGGCCCGCGAAGCAGGTAAACTGTTCCGCCGGGCCGGGCGGCCGCCCGGACCCGACCCTCCCGATCGAATCGAGACGAGATGGCAAAGTCGCTGTACACCGAGAAGGAACTCTCGGAGCTTCGCGCCCGTTTGGTGGCCGAGCGCGGTGACCTACAGGCCCAGTACCAGGAGCTCGAGGAGTCGACATTCTCCGTCAATCAGTCCGAGATGACCGGCGAGATGGGCTTCGACGAGGAGTACGCCGACGCGGGAACCGCGACGTTCGAGCGGGAGAAGGACCTCTCGCTCGTGAACAACCTTCGCGACCTAATGGACAAGATCGACAAGGCGCTCGCGAAGATGGACGAGGGGACCTACGGCCTCTGCGATCGGTGCGGCAAGCCCATCGAACGAGCAAGGCTAAAGGCGCTGCCCTACGCGAACCTCTGCCTCCAGGACAAGCAGGCCGAAGAGCGCGTCCGCTGACGGCGTGACCGCCGCGCGCCGGCTCGCGACGTGGCTGTACGCGGTCGCCGCGGGCGCATACCTTCTGGACCGGGTCTCCAAGGCGATCGTCGTCCGGACGCTCCAGGACCGGCCTCCAGCGCGCATCATCCCGGGCGTCCTGCACCTGAACTTCACCACGAACTCGGGCGGGGCCTTCGGGGTCTTCGGGGGGCAGTCGTGGGTGTTCCTCGCAGCCTCCGTGCTGGTCGCGCTCTTCATCATCGTCGCCTCGACCCGCCTCGGCGGCCTGAGGTCCGCCGTGGCCCTCGGCCTGATCCTCGGAGGCGCGCTCGGGAACCTGACCGACCGGATCCTTCGAGGGTCGGGCTTCTCCGGCCGCGTCGTCGACTTCATCGACCTCCAGGTGTGGCCGGTCTTCAACCTGGCGGACTCCGCCATCGTCATCGGAGCGATAGTGATGGTGCTGTCCGGTCTTCGTCCCGAGAAGGCGACGGGGGTAACGGGGGCGGCGAGGAAGAACGACGAGGGGGACGGACCGACGGGCTCCGCTCCGGGCTGAGCGCATCGGCGGCCTGATGGAGCATCGATTCTCGGCGCACGCGGGCCGGCTCGACGCAGTGGTCGCGGAGCGCCTCGGGGTTCCCCGCGCGGAGGTTCAAAGGGGCATCGAGCACGGCCTGGTCCGCGTGGACGGTGAGGTTCGTTCGAAGTCCCACCGGCTTCATGGGGGTGAAGCCATATCCGCCGCCCTGGCCGGACCCACGGATCTGGAGCCGGAGGCGGCACCCCTTCCGATCCTGTTCGAGGACGAGCACCTGCTGGTGGCCTCCAAGCCGGCCGGCATCTTGACGCATCCGACTCCGTCGCGCCTCACCGGCACACTGGTGAACCGGCTTCTCGCGACGGGAAGGCCGCTCTCCCGGCTCGGGGGCGAGGACCGTCCGGGGATCGTGCACCGGCTCGACTCCGGGACCTCCGGGCTGATCG
>JACDEY010000212.1 GCA_013816105.1 Actinomycetota bacterium | reverse complement strand
GTGTTATCCAGCGGGAAGGCGTGGAGGAGGAGGAGCCCGTCCGTCATCCCGTTGGGCTCGCCGACGGGCTGGGCTCCGGCGAAGGGCTTGGAGTGGCGGATGCGGCGCTCGGTGTGGGGCTCGGCGGCAGTGTCGGCACGGGGACGCTCGGCTGTGGGACGGGGTTCGGGTTGAACGGTGGAGCTATTCCCAGCCGGTCCCGGATGTTGTTGAGCTTCGTCCATCCCCGGTCGAACAGCGTGCCCGCCTGGGTGGCGAGTTCGGCAGCCTCCTCCGTGATCGCCGTCCGCTGTGCTCCGGTCTCCGTGATCGCCGCCTTCATCAACCCTCCGACGCGCTCGTAGGTACGGAGGCCCTGGGCCATCAGGAACTGGGCGTCCAGAAGCTCGATCCTCGTCTGCGGAAACTCATCCGGGATCGTCCGGCGAACGATGATCTCCTCCATGCCTTCGGCCCCGTCGCGGGCCGCCCGCGTGAGCTCGTTGGCCTTGCGGGTGGCGGCCGTGGCCTTCAGATCGCCCGCCCCCAGGCTCGCGAGGTCCTGGAGCACCGTCGGGAAGACCAGGTTGCTGCTCGAACCGAGCGACTGCGCGCCAGGGGGGATGCTCGCCTGGATCAGGTTCGCGAAGACCCGAACTGCCGTGCGCTCACGATCTTCCTTCGCCTCCGCTCTGCTCGACCGGAGTGCGAGGAAGACGAGGACGCCGATCCCCGCGAGCAGGACCGCCCCCGCTCCGATCCACGTCGAGCGCCGCAGGATGAATGGCTTCCTGCGGATCATCAACTGGGGCCGGGGCGGCGCCGCAATGACGCGGCGGCTGCGGGTTCTGCCCTTTCCCTTGATGGCCATGACGAACCTCGGCTACCTCTTCATGATCCGGGAGAACAAGATGGCGAGCTCGTAGAAGATTAGCAAAGGGATCATCATCGCGATCATGGTGAACGGGTCGGCGCTCGGTGTGATGACCGCCGCGAACACCGCGACCCCGAGAAGGACGTAACGCCGCCAGTCGCGGAGCTGCCGGCTGGTCAGTACGCCCACCATCGTGAGCGATATCAGGACGATCGGGAACTCGAACGACGCTCCGAACGCAAGGACGATGAGCATCACGAAGCCCACGTACTTGCCGATCGACAGCACCACCTCGATGCGCTGGTCCCCGGCGAACCCCAGAAGGAAGTTCAAACCGCGCGGGAGCGTGAAGAAGGCGAACCATCCGCCGAGGGCGAACAGGACCACGGAGATGAACACGAATGGAAGCGAGAACTTGCGCTCGCGCTCGGTGAGGCCCGGTGTGATGAACGCCCAGAGCTGATAGAGCACCACGGGGAGCGCGATCAGCAGCCCGAGGAAGAGCGTGAGCTTCAGGCGGAGCACGAAGGCCTCCGTGATGCTGAAGATGGCGAGGTCGCAGGGGTCCTTCGGGTCCCGCGCGAACTGGGGATGGGATCGCATAAAGTCGCAGAAGGGGTTCGTCAACAGGCGGAACACCGGCCAGTAGAGGAACCACCCGGCGAGCGATCCCCCGACGATCGCGAGCGCCGAGATGACCAGGCGCTTGCGAAGCTCGCCGAGGTGTTCGACGAGGCTCATGTCGCCGGAGCGCTCGCGGCGCCGTCGCCGTCGCGGGATCACGGCCATTCGTCAACCTCTGGAAGGAGTCCGGCCCGGCGCAGGACCGCCTGCCTAGCGGTCGGGAGCCGACGTCGGAGGATCGGTGCGCTGTTCCTTCTCGGCCTTGGGTTGCCCCGCGCTCCCCTTCCGGGCGAACGAGTCGTCGTCGAGATCGACATCGAACTGGTCCCGGAGGTCCATTCCCGCGCGCCTGACCTCGCGGAGGCTCTTTCCCACCGTTCGCCCGATCTCCGGCAGGCGGCTGGGTCCGAAGACGATCAGCGCGAGCACCAAGATCACGATCAGTTCAGTGGGACCGATGTTGAACACGCCACTCCCCGAGGCCGGACGGCTGGCGGCTACGTGCGGAGTCTAACACCGGCCCCCCGCCCGGACCTGCGCTCTTCGAGCGTCTGGAGCTGTCCCTGCGCCTGCTCTCCCGCCCGCCGGATCTCCGCGAGAGAGGGCTCCAGGGCACTCTGAAAGTCGCGTGCCGCTCCGGCGAGGACCTTCATGTGGCGGACCAGGGCGATCACGAGGACCGTCATGATGCCGGCGGTTGCGACGCCGACGACCAGCAGCACGAGGACGACAGCCGACATGGCCGCAGGATATCAGCCGACTCGCCGGTATAGGGCGAGCGTGGCGGCGGCGGTCTCGCGGACCATCGATTCGAGCTCGGGAGGCCCCAGGACCTTCGCCTCCCCGCCGAGACGCAGGATGAGCTTCGCCACCCAGGGGAGATCCTTGACCGGCATCGTGACCTCGAGCGTGCCATCCTCGCGCTCGACGGCGCGTTCGGTCGCGTAATACTCCGCAACCCATCTGGCACCCGGTCCGAGAAGCAACCGAACGGAGACGTCCCTGTCGGAGCGGCTGTACAGCGGCCGGCCCAGCCCTGCCAGACCTCGTGGCAGGAACGTCTCGCCCGTTGGGTCGGCGGATCGCATCCGATCCACTCGGAAGAGCCGCTCTTCGTCTGACAGGTGATCCCATGCGACCACGTACCAGTTCCCGATCGCCGAGAAGACGTGCTCGGGGTCGATCTCGCGAACGCTCAGATCGTCGCGCGCGGCGGAGTAGTACTCGACGCGGAGCCGCTCCTGACCCTCCACGGCCGCGCGCACCGTTACGAGAGCCTCTGCCACGTGTCCGCCGGTTCCCACCTGGACCAGCCCCGCGAGGCTGCCGAGCGTCTCCTGGCCCAAACCCTCCTCCAGCTTCGCCAGCGCCGAGGCCAGGAGGGGAGCCTCCTCCAGGCCGGGCGCACCCAGCAGAGCCTTACCCCGGAGGTAGAGCGCGAGCGCTTCGGATCGGCTCAGCCGGACGGGACGGGAGAAGTACTCCGCCATGTCGATCCAAACCCGTCCCTCCTCAACCTGAACGTCGATCAGATCGCCGGGGCCATACGGCGGCAGCCCCGATACGAAAAGGAGGTTCAGGTCGTCCAGGAGCTCGCCCTCGGGGACGCCGAAGAGGCTCGAGAGGTCGGCCACGGGGGTGCCCGGATGGCGTACCACGTAGGGCACCACAACGAGGAGGCGCTTCAGCCGTTCGGCCGCGCGAGACGGTGGGCGCGGGGCGCTCTTGGACGTTTCCACCCGCGGCCCCTCAGGCA
>JACDEY010000211.1 GCA_013816105.1 Actinomycetota bacterium | reverse complement strand
TCCTTACCATGGGGGCGCTCCGAGCCCCTGGACGTGGGCCGCAGGACCTCCGTGGTACCGGCCCCGATGCGCCGGGCGGTGGTCGTTCGGGACGGGGGCTGCCGGTTCCCCGGCTGCGACCGCCCGCCTTCATGGTGCGATGCCCACCACGTGGTGCACTGGGCCGATGGCGGATCCACCGCCCTGGCCAACCTCCTGCTGATGTGCCGGCGCCACCACCGCCTCCTCCATCAGGGCTTCCGGGTGAACATGACCCGCGACGGGCCGATATTCCGAAGACCGGATGGGACGATCCTCCAGGGTCGGGACGATCCCCGAGGCCCCGGGGTGACCCTTGACGCCGACATCGCTCCCCAAATCTACGATCAATCACGTGTTCGGGAAGACCCATCTCCGCTGTTGCCTCGCGCGTGACCCGAGACTGGCCCTGCCCGTACAATTAGCAGCAAGCAAAGCGTACATGGAAGGAAGGGGGACTGGGTGGAGGTTGGAGTCAGTGAGCTGAGGGCGCACCTGAGGGACTGGCTGGAACGAGTTCGGGGCGACGAGGAGATCGTGGTCACCGATAATGGGACACCGGTGGCGCGCCTGGTCCCCGCAGCGAGTACCACGGCACTGGAGCGGCTGGAGCACCGGGGCTTGATCCGCCGGTCGCGCGCTCCCCGGGGGGCGGCCTCGGCGATACGCCGTGTCAAGCCGAGGGGGAGCATCTCGGAGTTGGTCGCCGAACAGCGTCGGTGATCGTCTACTTCGAGACGTCCGCCCTCTTCAAGCTCTTCGTCCAAGAGCCCGGGTCGGACGTGGCCGCAGCTCTTTGGGACGGGGCGGACGCGGTGGTGACGGGCCGGATCACCTACCCGGAAGCCCGAGCGGCCTTGGCCTCGGGCGAGCGCATGCGCCGGCTAACTCCGACGCTGCACCGACGCGCGAAACATCAGCTCGAGCAGCTATGGGACGAGATGAGGGTGGTCGAGCTGGATGCCTCCGTCAGCCGAACGGCCAGCGAACTGGCGGAGCGGTACGGGCTCCGCGGATACGATGCCGTTCATCTGGCCGCCGTGCTTGTGATCCGAGAGGATGCCCCTCTGCTCGCAACATGGGATGCGGAACTCGCGACGGCGGCGAACCTGGCAGACATCGCGGTAGCCCCCGGGTAGACGGGGGCACACGAATCCCGCTGCTTGATCGGGGGAGTCGAACGGCGCTCGATCCAGTCCATGGCCATGCCCCATCCTCCGCTCTCCCGGCGGTGTCACCCCGTGGAGCATCCTGCCCACGCCGGATAGGCTGGCGGCGATGTTCGGCGAGTGGAAGGCGATGGTGCTGGAGGTGAAGCCCTTCGGCGTGCACGGCCTGACCTACTACGACGTGACCGTGACGTTCCCCGATCGGTCCGTCGAGCAGGCTCGCCTGGGCCCCGAGGCCGTTCCCGACGAACTCCGACCGGGTGAGCAGGTCCTGGCCACCCGGGTCGGCAACATGGTCATCTCGCTTCGCCGACCATAGCCCGGCCGGGGAACAGCCCTGGGACACCGATCCCCGACGGACGCAATCATCACTCGCGGAGGATCGGTCTCGTCAGGCAGGTCGGGCCGCCGCCGCCGTTGATCCCGATCTCCGTTGCGGGAAACGTGTGCACCTCACACCCGCGCCCGAGAAGTGCTCGCCCCGTTTCGGGGTTGCCGTCGGCCATCACCAGCACGCCGGGCCGGACCGCAAGGGCGTTGCACCCAAGAGTCTGCATCTCGTTCTCGGGTACGGAGATGAGGTCGAAGTCGAGTTCGAGGAGGAGCTCGTGGAGCCCGGCCGGGAGCATCGGCAGGAAGACCACGGCCATCCGCTCGGCGACCGGCGAGATCAGGCTGAGCAGGTGCAGGCACTCCGCGGGCCCTTTCGCGTACGGCACGTCGAACACGCGGACGTCGCCTCCGATGAGGCCCGCGAGCTGCTCAGCCCCCGCGGTGTTCGTCCGCAGGGACCGGCCGACGCAGAAGATCTCCGGTCCGAGCCAGAAGGTGTCGCCGCCCTCGGCCGTGCCCGGCGGCTCGATCCGGCCCGCCACGGGAACCCCGCGATCGACCATCCATTTCTCGAGCACCGTCTCCTCACCGAGGCGTCCGGGCTTTCCCGGCCGCAGCGTGATCACGCCCCTGCCGATCATCAGCAGCGGGTCGAACGTGTAGACCAGGTCAGGGCTCTCCGTCTCCACCTCGAGCTCGTGCACCACGACGCCGAGGTCCTGCAGCGTCTGGCAGAGCGCGTCGTGCTGGTGCCGCGCCTCGGTGATGTCCACGCGATGAAGGAACCCGTGCGCGGAATCCTCAAACGCCCGGGCGAACGCCTCTCCGGGCCGCTTCACCAGGACCTCCCGGAGCGGCGCGACCATGCTCTCGGCCCCGAACCGAACGGCGCGCTTCATGCCGCGTCTAACGTACCGAGTGTCGCCTCAACGAACCCAGCAGGCGGGCCGCCTCGCCCATGACCGCGCCGGGGTGTGTGCCCGCGAAGGGCCGGGTAGGACGCACGAGTCAGGCCCTTTCGCGGAGCCAAGACGAGAAAGGAAGGCACACATGACGGAGCTCGGATACGCCCTCTCGAGCGAGGAGCACCCGCCGAACGACCTCGTACGCCACGCGAAGCGGGCGGAGGAGGCCGGCTTCGGGTTCGCCTTCATCTCAGACCACTTCCACCCGTGGGTGGACCGGCAGGGACAGAGCCCGTTCGTGTGGAACGTGATCGGCGCGATCGCGGCGACCACCGAGCGGCTGCGGCTCGGCACCGGGGTGACCTGCCCCCTGATTCGCACCCACCCCGCGATCATCGCCCAGGCGGCGGCCACATCGGCCGCGATGATGCCGGGCCGCTTCCTGCTCGGCCTCGGAACCGGCGAGAACCTCAACGAGCACATCCTCGGGGACCGCTGGCCCGCCGTGGACGTCCGCCTCGAGATGCTGGAAGAGGCCATCGAGGTGATCCGGCTGCTGTGGCGCGGCGGGGTCCAGAGCCACCGAGGGCGCCACTACACGGTGGAGAACGCACGGATCTACACACTTCCCGACGAGCCGCCTCCCATCCTGATCGCCGCCAAGGGCGAGAAAGCCGGGAGGCTCGCAGGGAGGGACGGTGACGGGCTCGTCGGGGTCTCCCCCGATGAGGAGATGATGAAGGCGTTCGATTCGGCCGGGGGGACGGGCAAGCCCCGGTACGGACAGGTCACGGTCTGCTGGGCGAAGGACGAGGCC
>JACDEY010000030.1 GCA_013816105.1 Actinomycetota bacterium | reverse complement strand
GCCGGCGAGGGCGGCCGTGACGGATATGTCCCAGCCGCTCGGCGGGGCGATCGGCAACGCCCTCGACGTGGCCGAGGCCGTTCGGGTGCTCCGAGGTGAGGAGGAAGGCCGTCTGCGGGAGCTCTCCCTCACCTTCGCGGCTGAAGCCGTGTCCCTTCTGATGGGGCGGCCACGGGACGCGGCTCGTGCGGCCGCCGAACGGGCGCTCGATGAAGGGGATGCCGCCGAATCGTTCGCCCGCATGGTCGAGGAGCAGGGCGGCGACGCGCGCGTCGTGGAGGACCCATGGGGCGTCCTGCCATCTGCCCCGGTCCGGGTGGACGTGCAGGCTCCCGTCGGCTACCTGGCCGGGGTCGATACGGCGGCCCTCGGCCAGGCCGCCGTGGGCCTGGGCGCGGGCCGGGTGCACAGGGGGGATCTAGTGGACCCGGCGGTTGGAATCGAGTTCTGCGCGACCGTGGGGGACCGTCTCGGCGACGGCCGTCCGCTCGCGGTCGTCCACGGCCGCGACGAGTCCTCAGCGGCGATCGCTGCCGAGCGTGTCCGGGCCGCGATCCTCGTGGCCGAGGAAGCACCGGCGCCCCCACGGCTGATCCATAGCTGGCTGGGAGGGTTTCCGAACGAGGCGCCGCCCGCCGGGACGCTGGGCGAGCCGTGAGCGTGCTGGACAACCTGGTCAGCGTGTTCTACTTCGCCGTCGCCCTGCTTGTCGCGCTGGTGGCCCACGAGTATGCCCACGCCTGGACGGCCGTTCGCCTCGGGGATCAGACCCCGAGGCAGGCCGGCCGGCTCTCCCTCAACCCCAAACCTCTGGTGGACCCTTTCGGGACCCTCATCCTCCCGGCCATCCTCCTGTTGCCCGTTCTCTTCGGCGGAGGGCTGTTCCCGGTCTTCGGCTACGCGAAGCCCATGCCGCTCAACCCCTGGAGCCTCCGACGGGGGGAGCGAGACGTCACGATCGTGGCGCTCGCCGGACCCGCCATCAACCTCGTCCTGGCCTTCATCTTCGGTCTGCTTTTCCGGGCCCTGGCCGGGTCAGGTCCCGTCGCAGACCTCATCCTGCGGTGCCTGCAAGTGAACGTCATCCTCGCCGTGATCCACTTCGTGCCGATACCTCCACTGGACGGCGCTCGGATGATCTCGCGCTTCCTGCCTCCTCGAGCCCGGGAGGTGTACGGGAATCTGGACCAGTACGGCGCGCTGTTCGTCCTGCTCATCTTCTTCCTGCTTCCCGGGCCGATCTTCGCGTTCGTCGACGTCATCGGCAACGGCGTCTGCTCGCTCGTCGTCGGGGCGGCCTGCTTGGGGTGATTGAAGGTGGTTACTCCCGTCGATAGCATGGGCGACGGGCCGGCCCCCGAGGATCTGTCGATGTCCTGTTGCGGAGCCGCCCCTAGGACCCCGAGGATGCCTCTCGCGGGAGGTTGGCCCTGAGCGATCGAACGGAGTTCGTCATCGAGCTGCCGGTCTTCACCGGGCCGTTCCGGCTGCTCGCGGACCTCGTCCTCGACCAGAAGATGGACGTGTGCGACATCCCCCTGGCACGGGTCACCGATCGCTTCCTCGCGCGTGGCATCGACGAGTTGACCACCTGGACGCTGGAGGAGGCGACCGAGTTCCTTGCCCTGTGCGCCGCCCTGCTCGAGCTCAAGGTAGGACGGCTTTTGCCCCGCCGACTTCCCGATCAGGAGGAGGACCTGCTGGGCGGGGTCTCTCCGGACCTCTTGTACGCGAGGAGCCTGGAGCTCGCTGCCTTCCGTCGAATCGCTCCCGACCTGGCCGAGCGGATAACCTCCACGGCGCTGCTCGTCTCTCGGCCGGACGGGGTACCGGCGGAGTGGGCGCACCTCTATCCCGATCCTCTGGAGCGGGTTAGCCCGAGCGACCTGGGGGATCTGGCCCGAGCGCTGCTCGCCCCGTCGCCCCTCGTGGACATCACCCACGTGACCCCTATTCGAGCCTCACTGGAAGAGGCGCTTGCGGCGGTGCGAAGCCATCTTCGGATGGCGCCGCACGTGCGGTTCCGCGACCTGATCGAGGGTTGCAGCGAGCGAATCGAGGTGGTCGTCCGTTTCCTCGCGGTTCTGGAGCTGTACCGTGAAGGAGAGGTTGACCTTTCCCAGGCGGGGCCTTTGGGAGAGATACGAGTTCGGTGGCAGCTGGAGGGAGCCGCCGGCGAGGCAGTGGCCGAGGGGAAGGTGAAGATGTGAACGGCGGGAGTGGTGGACACAAGGCCGTGAACAGCGACGGCCGCGAGACCCGACGGGCCCTGGAGGCGATCCTGTTCCTGGCGGACGAGCCGATGAGTTCCGGCGCCCTCGCCCAGGCCGTGGAGATTTCCCGGCGTGAAGTGGACGACCTCCTCCGGGAGCTGGCGGAGTCCCTCGAAGAGCGGGGCTCCGGAATGACCATCCGTGCGCTGGCCGGCGGATGGCGCATGCTCACGCATCCCGAGGCCGCGCCCTACGTCGAACAGTTCGTCCTGTCCTCGCGGCACACGCGTCTCACCCGCGCGTCCCTCGAGACCCTAGCGATCGTCGCATACAAGCAGCCCGTCACCAGGCACCAAATCGCGGGCATCCGTGGCGTGAACTCCGATGGCGTGCTCCGCACCCTGGTGGATCGCCGCCTCGTCCAGGAGGTGGGGCGCGACGAGGGCCCGGGCAGGGCCGTCCATTACGGCACGACGTCGGAGTTCCTGGAGCGCCTCGGGCTCGCCTCGGTCTCCGACCTGCCGTCCCTCGCCCCTCACCTCGACGATGCAGCGATCGAGTCATCCTCCGGCTGAGGCCGGGCTCGAGGAGCGGCTTCAGCGCACCCTCGCCCGCGCCGGCTACGGGTCCCGACGAAGCGTTGAGGCGCTCATCCGCGAGGGGCGGGTGATGGTCGACGGGCATGTGGCCGAGCTCGGGGCGAGGGTGGATCCTAGGAAGGCACGCATCGTCGTGGACGGCTCACCGGTGCCGGCGCATCCGGAGCTCCGGCACTACGCACTGAACAAGCCCCCGGGAATCACCACCACGCTGCGCGACCGGCATGCCGGGCGCACCCTCGAGGAGTTCCTGCCGGAGGGGCCGCGGCTGTTCCCCGTGGGGCGACTCGACCGGGACTCCGAAGGGCTGCTGCTGCTCACGAACGACGGCGAGCTGGCCAATCGGCTGCTGCACCCTCGCTATGGCGTCGAGCGCGAGTACCTCGTCGAGGTGGCCGGATCGCCCCCGAGATCCCTGGCGCGGGCGCTGGAGGCGGGCGTCCAACTCGAGGACGGGCTCGCCCGTGCCGTTCGTGCGGGGCGAGTGCAGGTGGGGCGTGATCGCGCCGCGCTCTCGATCGTCATGATCGAGGGCAGAAATCGCGAAGTGCGTAGGATGCTGGCGGTCCTGGGCTACCCCGTGCGACGCCTCGTGCGCGTCCGCATCGACGGGGTCCGCCTGGAGTCCCTGCCCCCGGGGGCCGTGCGGCCCCTGACGTCGGACGAGCTTCGGGCGCTGCACTCGACGACGGGCCTGGCATCGGCGTCCCCCCGGCCGAGGCGATAGATGGGGCAGCCTGGCTAGGGAGTCCCGTGGCAGGGGGAGCAAGCGTGGACCTGACGTGGAGGGCGAGGATTCGCCATGCGGGGGTTCCCAGCGTTTCCACGTGAAACCCTCAACCTGGCGCCTGGATTCGTCGACGGACATGTGGACTGCCATGCTTACGGGGTGAGAGAAGAAGCGGCGTCGAAAGTTGCTCGCCCAGTCATCGCGATAGACGGACCGGCGGGGGCGGGAAAGAGCACCCTGGCCGAGCGACTCGCCACAGAACTCGGCCTTCCGTACGTGAACACTGGCCTCATGTACCGTGCCGTCGCCCGGCGAGCTCTGGATCAATCCGTCGACGTAAGCGATGAGGACGGGCTCACGGCCATCGCCAATGGGCTCGGGTTTCAGCTTGGTACAACCTCGCCTCCGTCGCTCCTGATCGACGGAAACGCGCCCGCCCCCGCCTTGATGCTTCCGGACGTCGAGGCGGTTGTGTCCGAGGTGTCCCGGCACCCCCGCCTTCGAGAAGTCCTTCGAAACCGTCAACGAGACCTGGGGGCGGAAGGGGCGGTGATGGAGGGCAGGGATATCGGCACCGCCGTGTTCCCGGATGCCGACGTCAAGGTCTTCGTCTCGGCCGCGGTGGGAACCCGCGCCCACCGCCGCGGCCTCGAGCGAAGGACCGGAGCGGCCACGAGGGGAGGGGTCGACGGCGACCAGACGGAGATCGTCACCCGCCGAGATGCGCTCGATGCGAGGACCACTCCCCTGGAGCCGGCGCCCGACGCGATCGTGCTCGATACGACGACACTCGGGCGAGAGGAAACGTTCCGTCAGGCCCTCGCCATCACTCGATCGGCCCTGGCGCCAGGGACCCGGAGGCCGGTGGGGGAGATCGCTTCCTCGGAAAATGGTCCGATCTCGGACCCCCTACCTCGCGTGGCAGTCATCGGCCGGCAGAACGTCGGCAAGTCCACCCTTCTCAACCGGCTCGCCGGGCGGAAGATCGCCATAGAGGACGAGCTCCCCGGCGTCACTCGAGATCGCGTGGAGGTCGAGGTTGGATGGGACGGTCACACATTTCTCCTGACCGATACCGGCGGGTTCACCTCTCGCGCCAGGGGGGTGGAGGCCCAAGCCGCCCGCCAGGCCGCCCGCGCGGTGCAGGGCGCCGACTTGGTTCTTCTCGTGGTGGACGCGCAGACAGGGGTGACGGAGGAGGACGCGGTCCTCGCGGGCCGGCTTCAGCGAGGGGGAGCGGCCGTCCTGCTGGTGGCCAACAAGTGCGACTCCGAAGCGCTCGAGAGGAACTCCGCGGAGTTCCTCAAGCTCGGGCTCGGCGAGCCGGTGCCGGTCTCGGCCCTGCACGGGCGGAGGACGGGGGACCTTCTCGACCGGATCGCCGAAGGGATCCCACGAGCAGACTCTCCACTTCATGTAGAGGCCGAGCTTCGCACGTGTCTGGTCGGTCGCCCTAACGTCGGGAAGTCCTCGCTCTTCAACCGCCTGGTGCGGGAGGAGCGGGCGGTGGTTCACGAGGAGCCGGGAACGACAAGGGATGCGGTCGATTCGGTCGTTCTCATCGACGGCAGATCCCTCCGCTTCATCGACACCGCCGGTCTCCGCCGGCAGGTCAAGACCCAGGGCCTCGAGTATTACGGGCTCCTGCGCTCGCTCCGGGCGATCGAGCGCTCCCACGTCGCGATCCTCGTGGTGGACGCGTCCCAGGGGGTCACGTCGGAGGACAAGCGGATTGCGGCGCAGGTGGCGGCCGCCGGTCGAGGCCTCGTCGTGGTCCTCAACAAGTGGGACCTCGTCCCGAGCGACGAGCGGGATCGGTTGTTTCGCGATCTCGGCCGCCGGCTCGAGATCTTTCCGGGCACGCCGGTTGTTCGGACATCGGCGCTGCGGGGGATGGGCGTGGGGAGAGTGGTGCCGACCCTGCTCGCCGTCCACGAGGCCTGGAGACGCAGGGTCCCCACGGCGGCCGTCAACCGAGAGATCGAAGCTGCCCTGGCCTCGTATCCGCCACCACGCGGAGTGGGCCGCATCCGGTACGGCACCCAGGTCAGCGCCGGGCCGCCGAGCTTCGTGCTCTTCGGCGCCACCGTTCCTGGGAACGCGTATCGAAGGTACCTGGAGAACCGCCTGCGGCGTGCCTTCGGCTTCGAAGGCGTCCCCGTTCGGATCTCGTTCCGCGCCAAGGCCCCCGTTAGAATCGGCCAAAGAGCCGCTCAAAGAGGTCCAGGGGATCCAGAGGCCAGGAACCATCAGCGATAGGCCCGCGTCGAACCGACCGATGACGCGCATCTTGACGGTGGCAGCTGCCCTCATCACTTTCACGCTGGCGCCGAGCTGCGGGACATGGCCCGTAGGTTCTCCAGCCCCCTCTGTACGGGCCGGACCGGCGGATCCGTCCGCGGAGATGCGGCCGGAGCTGATGGTGGCCCGGCCATCGCGACCGGTGACTGGCGGGGTGGTCGAGTTGACGTTCCCGCTGGAGACGATGAGAGGCGTCGCGTTCGTACTCGAGCGGCACGAGGATGGCACGTGGCAGTACTTGTACGACATGGTTTCGGATGGGAACAGTGGGGCGCCCCAGACCGTGCCGGCCTTGACGGAGGGTTTCGGCCATGACGACGTGGGCGTCGGTGGGCCCGGGCCGGACCGAGTGAGGATCCCCGAGGATGCCGAAGCCGGCCGGTACCGCATCTGTACCGCGAACGCGGGCGATGAGTTCTGCACGGGGCCCATCGAGATCGTCCCCGGCGATGCTTAGAGGAGAACCGGAGAGCTCACGAACACATGAACCCGGGCCGAGGACGGCGCAAGGTCTAGACTGTCCGCAGGTAGATCGGGCCGTGGCGCAGCTTGGTTAGCGCGTCTGACTGGGGGTCAGAAGGTCGGGAGTTCAAATCTCCCCGGCCCGACTAGCACGCTAGGCGTTTCGCATGTCGAGCGCGATCTTGTAGCCGATCAGAAGCAGGGCGTTCGACAGGAACAGCCAGATGGCAAGCAAGACGATGCCCGTGATGCCGCTGGTGGCGTAGTGGTCCTCGAAGTTGGCGCCGAGCGACAGGTATAGAACGAAGACCAGCGAGAGCAAGGAGACACCGGCCGCCGTAACGCCGGTCGCGAGCGCGATCGAGCGCCACGGTAGCGGCCGGGGAGGGAAGATGCGGTAGATCAGGCCGATCGCGATGGACGAGCCGACGAAGCCGGTCGCGAGTGCCACCACAAGCCCCAGAGTGCGCCCGAGCACTCCGTGCCCCGCGGCCTGCGAGCCCGCGAAGGAGGCCACCAGGCCTCCGATCACGAACAGTGGGAGGAGCACCACCAGCACCAGGCCTCGGCCTCGCAGGCCCTTCATCCGCTCCCGTCGGCCGCTCAGCCGGTCGAACGCACGAACGAGCCCCGATCCGTAGGACGTGGCCGGCCACAGGCCGGCAAGTATCGCCGTGACGCCGAGGCCGGTTCCGAGCTCGGCCACGCGCTGCAGCATCGTGTCCGCTCCGATGCTCTTCGGAGCTATGCGGCCGACATGCCGGGCGACCTCCTCCACCCTCTGGTCGCCGAGGAGCAGGCTCACGACCCAGAGCACCATGATCAGCAGGGGGACGATCGAGACGATCGCGTAGAACCCGAGGCTTGCGGCGATCAGCGTGATGTCCTCGCCCTCCGCCTGCTTTGCGAGTCGCCGAAGAGGCCCGGGAAGCCGACGCCCCACGCGGGCGGCCCAAGATTCCGCGCGCTTCGCGGGGCTCGCCATCCCTTCAGTGTTCCCCAAGGGGCGGTCCGTACCCTGGGGTCCTTTCGCCCGGTAGGCCGCAGGACGGATAATCCGGACGCGGGAGGGCGGCGAATACGCTTCGCACGCGAACGGGAGCGGCTGATGAAGGAATTCGACCTCGACAAGTACCTGAGGGCCTCTGGCAGGGTCGACCTGACCGGGCTCGCCTGGCACCGCGTGGCCGAGCATCCCCTTCCTGCCGAGGAGGCCCGGTGTCTCACCTACATGATGGACATCGAGACGCACACGGTCGTATTCCTTCGCGATTTGCTCGCGACGCGCGCGGCGCATGACCCCGAGGTGACGGCCTTCCTGTCCTGCTGGGTCTACGAGGAGCTCTGGCACGGGGAGGCGTTCAGCCGTTTCTTGGGGGAGGCGGGCTTCGATCTCGGCCCCGACAGGGAGGAGGTCTGGGCCGATGCACCGTTTCCATCGCGGGTCGGCCGCAACTCCTGGATCCGGCGGAGGCTCCTGGGCAAGGGCCACGCGTCGCACTTGGCCACCCTCCTCGGCTCGATGGTGTTTCGGGACTTCGTGGCCCTCCACATGACCTGGGGCGCGATCAACGAGCTGTCGACGCTCGGCGCGTACGAGCGCCTCATCGCCCGAACGAACCACCCGGTCCTGGTCGACTTGCTCACCAGGATCATCAAGGATGAGCGCCGTCACTTCGCCTTCTATCGCGCGCAGGCGAGGATGCGGCTCGCGCGCAGTCTTGGCACGGCAAGGGCCGTACGATGGACGCTCGACCATCTGTGGGCTCCGGCCGGCACCGGCGTGCGCCCCCAGTGGGAGACGGACTTCGTCATCGCCTGGCTGTTCAACGGAGACGACGGCCGGGCGGCCGCGGAAGACATGGACGAGACGATCGCCCAGCTCCCCGGGTTCGCCGGCTCGCGACTGGCGGCGAGGGCGCGGGGAGAGGCGATAGCCCGAATGGGCCCAGACTTCGAGAAGATGCGGGTGGCTGCGCCTCTGGCCGCCTTCCGGACCTGAGCGGTCGTCGGCCGGGCCGGGCCCAACGCCCCTGCTAGCATCCGAGAGGTGCCCTCCCGACCCGCATCGGCCGGGGATCCATCCCTCGACCGGATCGCGACGGTCCCGAACCTGATCTCGCTGATCCGAATCCTGTCCATCCCGGTGTTCGTGATCCTGCTGCAACGCCCCCGGACCGAGGTCGTGGGGCTGGTGGTCCTTGTGCTCGTCGTTTCGACGGACTGGGTTGACGCTGT
>JACDEY010000210.1 GCA_013816105.1 Actinomycetota bacterium | reverse complement strand
GGCGAGGACCGTGCTGGCGGCGTATACGGGATATCCCGGGTCCGGGACGAGGGCCTCGGCAGCCGGGTCGATCATGGCGAAGGACAGGTGCGCCAGTCCCTCCTTCGACCCGATCAGCGGGAGCACCTCCTGGTCGGCGTCGAGGTCGACGCCGAAGCGTTGCCTGTACCACGCGGCGATCGCGTCGCGGAAGGCTGGGAGCCCGTAATAGGAGGGGTACCGATGGGTCGCCGGATCGCGCGCCGCCCGGCGCAACGCCTCGACGACGTGGGGGGGGGTGGGCAAATCCGGGTCACCCACGCCGAGGGAGATCACGTCCGCCCCCTCCGCACGCCTGGCGGCGACCTTGCGATCGAGTTCGGCGAAGAGGTACGGAGGCAGCTCTCGGATCCGCGCGGCCGACTTCACGAGGAGATGGCCGGGCCCGCGGTGGCTGCCGCCCATGAACCCGTCATCTCTCCGTCGAAGACGTGAACCGCCGGGCCGGTCATGAGGACGTGGTCGTCGGGTCCCCACCGAAGGTGCAGCAGGCCTCCGGGGAACTCGAGATCGGCCGTTCGGCCCGTGAGCCCAGCGAGCGAGCACGCCACCAGGCTGGCGCAGGCGCCCGTCCCGCAGGCCATCGTCTCCCCCGATCCCCGCTCCCACACGCGCGCCAGGATCCGGCCGCCCGTCACCTGGACGAACTCCACGTTGGTGCGGTTCGGGAACAGTGGGAGATGCTCGATGATCGAGCCGACGCGCGGGACGTCGAGCGTCCCGAGGTGGGCCTCGGCGCCTAGGAGGACGACGCAGTGAGGGTTGCCCATCGAGACGGCGGTCGCCGTGAAGACCTGGCCATCCGCTTCGAGCGACTGTCCGACGAACTTCCCCGCCGGATCCCCATCCATGGGGATGGCCTTGCGCTCGAGCGCTGGCAGGCCCATATCCACGGTCACGGCCCGAACTACCCCGTCCGTAGCGTCGAGAACCAGGCGCTTCGGCCCAGATCGTGTCTGGACGTGGAGTTCCTTCGCCGACGTGAAGCCCCGCTCGTACACCAGTTTCGCGAGGCACCGGATCCCGTTCCCGCACATCTCCGCGACCTCGCCGTTCGCGTTGTAGTAGTCCATGAAGAAGTCGGCATCCCGCGTCCGCACTATGCGGATGAGGCCGTCCGCCCCCACCCCGCGGCGCCGGTCGCACAGTCCGGCGATCGTCGAGGCGTCGAGCGAGAGGCGGTCCTCCAGGTCCTCGACCATGACGAAGTCGTTGCCGCTTCCGTGATACTTCGCGAACCGCATCTACATCCCCCCGGTGCCGGAAAGGTAGTCGATGAGCTCCGGCACCACGCCCGCGGCTCCGTCCTCCCCCGCGCCGAACCAGCGGATCCGCGGGTCGCGGCGGAACCAGGCCATCTGCCGGCGGGCCAGGCCCTTCGTACGCCTGATGATCCTCGCCGCCGCCTCGTCCTCGCCGATGCTTCCGGCGAGGCACTCCGCGGCTTCAGCGTACCCGATGGCCTGCGACGAGGTGAGGAGGCCCTCGAACCCTCGTTCACGCAGGAGCTTCGTCTCCGCGAGCAGGGCGGGCATCATCCCCCGCACTCGTTCCCCGATGCGGTGTTTGTGGGCCTCCCGGGGAACCTCCACCCCGGCCACGCGGATCGACGCCGGGTAACGCTGCCATCCGGCCGCGAAGGTCGAGAAGGCTCGCCCGGTGATGGCCGCCACCTCCAGCGCACGGATCGTCCGTCGGGCGTTGCCGGGCTCGATCCGGCTCGCGGCGTCGGGGTCGAAGGACTCCAGGCGCCGGTGCATCGCGCGCGGGCCCAGAACCAAGGCCTCGGCCTCGAGAAGGCGGCGGGTGGGTGGCTCGGTGGCCGGGAAGACGAGATCATCCGCCACCGCTCGGAAGTACAGACCGGATCCACCGACGAGAAACGGAGATCGGCCGCGGCCGGCGATGTCGGAGATCGAGTCCGTCGCCGCTGACTGGAATGCCGTGACCGAGAACGGCTCTTCGGGATCCACGAGGTCGAGCAGATGATGCCGCACCCTCGAGCGGTCGGCCGCGGTCGGCTTGGCGGTCCCCACGTCCATCCCGCGGTACACGAGCATCGAGTCGACACAGACGATCTCGGCATCAAGGGCCTCGGCGATCGGCAAGGAAGCTTCGGTCTTTCCGCTCGCGGTCGCCCCGACCAGCGCGAGCAGGGGCGTGGGACCTGGCACTTCGTCGCCGGACCGCCCGTTTCCGTCTCCCTCAGGCAGCAACCACCCTCCCGGACAGGTGGTGAGGGGCCGAAGAGGTGATCCGGACCGGCACCAGGGAGCCGGGAGGGAGCCGCCCGGGCAGGTGGACCAGCTTGTTCGTCCGCGTTCGAGCGGCCACGTTGCCCTTCCGCCCTTCGCCCTCCACCAGCACCTCGAGAGTCCGGCCCACGTACTCGGCGTTTCGCTCCAGGGAGATCCGTTCCTGCAGAGCGAGGAGCCGCTCGAACCGCTGCTGGACGACGGGCTTCGGCACCTGGTCCGGATGCGAGGCCGCCGCGGTCCCGGGACGCGGCGAATACTGAAAGGTGAACGCGGCGTCGAAGCGGGCCAGCTCGGTCACTCGCAGGGTCTGCGCGAAGTCGTCCTCCGATTCGCCGGGGAAGCCCACGATGATGTCCGTTGTGACGCTCACCCCGGGGATGGCCGTCCGGATCCGTTCCAGCCAGTCCAGGTACCGGGCGGACCGGTAGGAACGCCGCATCAGCCGGAGAACGCGATCGGACCCCGATTGCAGCGGAAAGTGGATGTGCTCGCACACCGCCTCGCACTCGGCCATGGCCGCCACGACGTCGTCGGTGAAGTCGTGTGGGTGCGGGCTGATGAACCGGACTCGGCGGATGCCGTCCACCTGGTTCACCGCGCGCAGGAGAGCTGCGAAACGGGGCTTCCTGCTCGAGCCGGGCACGGTGAGGTCGCGGCCGTAGGTGTTCACGTTCTGTCCGAGGAGCGTCACCTCGATCACGCCTCGCTCGGCCAGGCCCTGGACCTCCGCGACGATGTCTCCCAGCCCCCGCGACCTCTGCGGTCCGCGAACGAGTGGAACGATGCAGAACGTGCACCGGTTATCGCAGCCCACACTCACGGATACCCAGGCGGAATGGCGTGACCCGCGCCGAGCCGGCAGCGCGCTGGGGAAGACCTCCGTGTACTCCCGAACGTCCATCTGTGGTCCCTCGCGCTCCGCGGACCTGATCAGCTCGATCAGCCCCGGCAACGCCGAGGTG
>JACDEY010000029.1 GCA_013816105.1 Actinomycetota bacterium | reverse complement strand
CCCCCCCGGAGACAGGGGCAAGGGTGCAACGGTGAGGTAAGAGCTCACCAGCGGCCGGGTGACCGGCCGGCTGTGCAAACCCCACCCGGAGCAAGGCTAAGCAGGGAGCGGGCGGCCCGTCCAACGCTCCCGGGTAGGCTGCAAAGAGAGCCACGGCGACGTGGCGCTCGAGAGGGTCGCGGAGACGCGGCTCCCAGAGAGATGGTCGCCGCCCGAGTCCGCTCCGGCGGGCTCGGGGCACAGAATCCGGCTTACAGGCCGGCTCCTCTCATCTCGGCGGCCCCAGAGGTGACGCATGGAAGAAGCGACCGAGCCCGTCCTCCGGATCGCGGCTCGGGTGCTCTTGCTCGATTCCCTCGACCGCGTGCTGCTCTTCCGCTACATCGAGGAGGACACCGGCGACCCGCACTGGACGACCCCGGGCGGGGCGCTGGAGCCCGGAGAAACCCACCGCGCCGCCGCCATCCGTGAGCTCGCGGAGGAAACCGGGTTGAGGCAGGCCACGCTGGGCCCGGAGATCTGGATTCGCGAGGAGGTCTTCCGGTGGGGTGGGGTGATGCTGCGCCAGCAGGAGCACTACTTCCTTGCACGCGTTGACAGTCATGACCTCCCGCCGGGGCTTGAGTCGGCCCATGTAGCCGATCGAATCGAAGGGTACCGGTGGTGGACCCTCGAGGAGCTCGAGAAGGCCACGGACGCGATGGCGCCTAGAGCCCTGTCCACCCTTGTGCGATCGTTGCTCGAGAACGGGCCTCCGCAGAGGCCGTTCGACCTGGGGACCTAGCGGGGGGCGGCCATGCGAGCCTCGGCGCGGGCGAGCTGTTTCCCCGCGTGATACGACGAGCGGACAAGCGGTCCGGCCTCCACGTGCGCAAACCCCATTTCGATGCCCGTCCTGGCGTGCTCGGAGAACTCGGCCGGAGAGACCCAACGATCCACCGGCAGGTGGAACGACGTGGGCTGCAGGTACTGGCCCAACGTGAGCAGGTCACATCCGGTGTCCCGGATGTCGGCCATCGCCCCCATGACGTCGTCCGGCCGTTCCCCCATGCCGAGGATGAGGTTCGACTTCGTCACCCCTGCGGGGGTGAGGGCCTTGGCGGTGCGAAGCACCTGCAGGGACCGGTCATAGCCGAAGGCCGGACGGATCCTCGGATGGAGGCGACGAACGGTCTCGAGGTTGTGGGCGAAGACGTCGGGGCCCGCCTCCAGCACGGTGGCGATGTCACTCTCTCCCCCTCGGAAATCGGAGGGAAGAACCTCCACGCGGCACTCGGGCACCGCACCGCGGACGGCTCGGATGCATGCGGCCCAGATCCGCGCGCCCCCATCAGCCAGGTCATCTCTGGCCACGCCGGTCAGGACGACGTAGCGAAGCCCCATCGCCGCAACCGCCTCCGCCACCCGGAGCGGCTCGTCCTCGGCGACGGCGTCGGGCTTGGCCGTCATGACGTCGCAGAAGCCGCACCTTCTGGTGCACCTGTCGCCGAGGATTAGGAACGTCGCCTCGCGTTCCTCCCAACACTCGTAGATGTTCGGGCAGCCGGCCTCCTCGCACACGGTGTGGAGGTCCAGGTTCCGCATGATTCTCTTCAGATCGGTGTAGTTCGGTCCGGTGCGCGCCTTCACTCGGAGCCACTCGGGTCGGCGTCCGGCCGGCCGGGTGGCCTGGGCACAACCGACGGAGTGCGCAACATGAGTGTCCGCGAGCGTCGCGCCGGGTGAAGCCCCGGGCTGATTCGGCGGGTCGCCCTCCCCGGTCGTGGGCAGCAGCGGCAGGTACAGCCGCCTCCCGTGCGGGTTGTGTTCCCTATTCGGCATCCAAAGCAGTGTATCCGGGGTATCTCCGTTCCCCTAGGGCGGCGGGCCACTCTTCTCGAGTGATGGCGAAGATTCGATGGTCCTGCCACGCGCCATCGATCTCGAGGTAACGGCGGGCGAGCCCCTCGTCTCGAAGCCCGTTCTTCTGGAGGACACGTATGGAGCCCTCGTTTCGGGGCAGGACCGCCGCCTGGACCCGATGGAGGTCCGCCGGGCCGAAGGCGAAGGCGAGCAGCTGGCGCACGGCTTCCGTCGCATGTCCGCGCCGGCCGTGCGCCTCGCTCACGAAGTACCCCACGCTGGCGCTCTGCGACGCCCCTCTCACGACGTTCGAGAGGGTGATCCTGCCGATCATGCCGCCGGTCGCCCGATCGATTATCGCGAAGTCGTAGCCCCGGTCGGCTCTCCGGTCGCCATCGGATCTTCGCAGGGCGGATCGCTGGCCCTGCGGCGTGAAGAACGCTTCGGGGCGGATGGGCTCCCAGGGGCGCAGGAAGGTCCGATTCTCCAATAGGAGCTCGACGACCGAGTGGGCGTCGTCGGCGGTCAGTTCGCGCAGGGTGATCCCCGGAGCGGAAGACACGACTGGGCAGCTGCCGTCAGAACTCGGCGAGTTGCCTCATGCGCTCGTGGATACGGTCGACGTCGGGCATGTAGTAATGCTCGAGGGGCCCGGCGAAGGGCATGGCCGGGATGTCGGGCCCGCCGATGCGCACCACCGGCGCATCGAGATCGAACATGAGCTCCTCGGAGATCGTCGCGGAGATCTCGGCGGCCGCGCCGTAGGTTCGATTGTCCTCGGAGACGACCATGGCCTTGCCGGTCTTGCCCACCGATCCCAGGATGGTCTCCTTGTCGAGCGGGGCGATCGTCCGCACGTCGACCACCTCGACGGATGCTCCCGCTTCCTCCTGGAGGCGCTGAGCTGCCTCCAGGCAATGATGAAGCATCAGGCCGTAGGCGATGCAGGTAAGGTCGTCGCCCTCCCGCTTCACATCGGCCGGCCCGATCGGAACCTCGTAGGGCTCATCGGGTACATCGCCCTTGATCAACCGATAGGTCTTCTTGTGCTCGAGGAACAGAACGGGGTCGGGATCGCGGATCGCCGCCCGAAGCATCCCCTTCACGTCGTATGGCGTCGACGGGACGACGACCTTCAAACCCGGCACGTGACCGTAGAACACCTCGATGGACTGAGAGTGGTAGAGAGCGCCGTGAACGCCGCCTCCGTACGGCGCTCGAACCACGATGGGACACTCCCAGTCTCCGGCCGTCCGGTACCGGATGCGGGCGGCCTCCGAAACCAGCTGGTCGAAAGCCGGATGGATGAAGTCCGCGAACTGGATCTCGGCGACCGGGAGCAGGCCGTGCATGGCCATGCCTATAGCACACCCGACGATGGAGGACTCCGCCAGCGGAGTGTCGAGCACGCGCATCTCGCCGAACTCCTCCAGGAAGCCCGCCGTAGCCCGGAAGACCCCGCCCCTCGCGCCCACGTCCTCACCGAGGATGAGCACTCGATCGTCGGCCTGCATCTCATCCCAGAGCGTGTCGTGAACGGTCTGGACGACGTTCTTCTCGGTCACCGGTCGGAGCCTTCCTCGCCCGGTGCCTCTTCCGGGGAGTCGGCGGGCGTTGCTTCCCCGCCGGTCGTCCCGATGGCGTCGGCCTTGACGTTCGTGTCGCCGCCGGATGAGCCATCGGCTCGCGAAGGGGTCACGTCGGCGAAGACATGGTCCAGCGCGCTCTCCGGCGATGGATCCTCGGCCTTCCAGGCGACCTCGACCTCGGCGTCGACCTCCGCCTTGATCTCCACCCGCGTGCTCTCGATGGCATCGTCGTCCAGCAGGCCCTGCTGCCTCAAATAGTTCGCGAATACGATCAGGGAGTCGTTGCGCTTTGCCTCCTCGACCTCCTCGCGGCTTCGGTAGGAGCGGTCGTCGTCGTCGGATGTGTGCGGATGGAACCGGTAGGTCTTGAGCTCGATGAGGGTGGGGCCTCCTCCCTCGCGTGCCTTGTCGATCGCATTCTTCGAGGCCTCGTAGCAGCCGAGGACGTCGTTACCCTCCACGACCACGCCTTCGAAGCCGTAGCCCTCGGCTCGCATGGCCACATCCTTCACGGCCATCTGCTTCGAAAGCGGAACGCTGATCGCGTACCTGTTGTTCTCGCAGTACCACACCACCGGGAGTCGATGGATCCCGGCGAAATTGAGGCCCTCGTGCCAGTCACCCTCGCTGGTGGCCCCGTCCCCGAACCATGACCCGACGACCGCGTCCTCGCCTCGGTACTTGATGGCGTACGCGATGCCGGCGGCGTGCGGGATCTGCGTGGCGATGGGGGAGGAGCCGGTTACGATGCCGAGCTGCCGCGAACTCCAGTGCGCGGGCATCTGGCGCCCGCCCGAGGAAGGGTCGTCCCGCTTTCCGAACACGGCCAGGAAGACGTCGAGTGGCGTCATGCCCGCCACCAGGCAGATGCCCATGTCCCGGTAGTAGGGAACGAAGACGTCCTTGCCCTTCTGGAATGGCCACGCCGTTCCGATCTGGCAGCCCTCGTGACCGGAAACGGGCACCACGAACGGGGCCTTTCCCTGCCGGTTGAGGCGGAACTGCGCCTCGTCGCACAGGCGAGCCATGACCATGGTGCGGTACATGTCCAGCAGATCCTGGTCGCTCAGCCCGAGGTCGCGGGCACGCGTGTCGCTCTGCCGATCGACCTCTGTGGCCAACGCAACCCTCCCTTGGTGGGACGCCGGGGGGCCGATTCTAGCAGCGGCGTTTCGGTCACCGGCCCCCCGTACCGGGCGGTGGTGGCGAGCGTCATCGGGCTTCGCTAGTCTTGCCGCCGACCGAGCGTGGAGGTCCAACGACAGCCGTCGCCAAGAAGCCGAAACCGCGCATCCCCGCCGGCATCGGTCGCGGTCAGAAGGTGGGTCGGCTCGCGGTCGGATGGATCCTTCGCTGGTACTGCCGGCTCGAGGTTCGGGGCATAGAGCACATCCCGCGGTCCGGGCCCGTGATCCTGGCGGCCAACCACCGGAGCATGCTCGACGTTCCCCTCATGGGCATCTCGAGTCCTCGCCCCATGGTCTTCATGGCTAAGAAGGAGCTGTTCGGCGACCCGGTGCGCGCGTGGCTCTGGGACTGGCTCGGCGGGTTCCCGGTTCGCCGCGACATCTCGGACCTCCGCGCCCTCGATATCGGCCTGGCGATCCTGGAGCACGGAAACTGCCTGACGCTGTACCCCGAGGGCACGCGGAGCAAGAGTGCCCGGATGCTTCCCTTCCTGAAGGGAGCAGCCTGGCTCGCGCTTCGAACCGGCGCGACGATCGTGCCCTGCGGGATCACGGGGACCGAGCGGAGAAGGGGGATTCAGCGGCTGACCCGGATGCGTGTTCGCATGACCTTCGGTGCCGCGCTCGCGGTCGAGCTCGAGTCCGACCCCCGCGTGCGCCGGGAGCGCTCACGGGCGATCACCGAGAACCTGCTCGAGAGTGTGAACGCCCTGATGGCCTGAGTCTGTTCGTCAAGACTTCGCTACCCTTGAGCCGTGGCCAAGAACGGTTCCCACGTCATCGACGTCACCGACGCGACGTTCGCCTCCGCCGTGGTAGAGGAGTCCTTCCGGCGTCCCGTCGTGGTGGACTTCTGGGCGGGATGGTGTCAACCGTGCCGGATGATCGGGCCGGTGCTCGAACGAATGGCGGAGGACGCGGCCGGAGGGTTTCTTCTCGCCAAGCTCGACGTGGACGCGAACCCGGAGACCTCGACCGCGTTTCGCATCCAGAGCATCCCCGCCGTGAAGGGCTTCCGCGACGGATCCGTCGCCGACGAGTTCATCGGGGTGATTCCCGAGCAGGCCATCCGGCAGTTCCTAACCACGCTCCTCCCCAGCGAGTCCGACGAACTGGCCCGGCGCGGACTTGATGCCGAAGCGGCTGGGAGGACCGCCGAGGCCGGGGACCTGTTCGCAAGAGCGGTGAAGCTCCAACCCGGTCATCTGGAGGCTTCCCTCGGGCTCGGCCGGCTGGCGGCTCTTCGCGGCGAGTTGGAGGAAGCTCGTCGAACCCTGGAGCCGCTGAGGCCGAATCCCGAAGCCGAGCGGATCCTCGCCGCGGTCGAAGTCTCGGGATGGGCCTCGCGAGATAACGGGAGCGGGCCAGTCGCGATGGCGGAACGGGCCGCGGCGGAGGGCCGCTTCGACGAAGCGCTGGACCGATTCCTCGCGCAGGTCCGAGCGGGCGGAGAAGCGAGCCAGGAGGCCCGCGCCTCCATGCTCAAGCTCTTCGCGGTGCTGGGCGAGCAGGACCCGCTGACGCGCGACTATCGCCGCAAGCTGGCCGCCGCGCTGTTCTGACCGGTCATCGCTCAGCTGAGAATCGGGCCCGCCTCCGCGTTCAACGGTGGATCGAAGGTGACCACGAGGCGCGAGATTCGGTCCCCGTTCGTCGTGATCCGCATCTCTCCGGCCTGGGTCGGCGCGGTTCGGGACCACGCGTAGCGAGCCACGACTACGCCGTCGTCGAGCGCGACGGCGTCGAGCACATCGATCTCGTCACGCCGGCGTTGAAGAGGACGACGTGTTCGTCGAGCACCCGGGTCCCGGTTCCGATGCGTGACTCCGATCAGGCGACGCTCGGCGTGGGCCGGTCGGGATCGATGCCATACCGGCGGATCGCGTCCGAGACGGCCTCAGGCTTGACCTCGCCCATGTCCGCGAGCGCCGAGAGCGTGGCCACCACGACGTGCTCGGCGTCCACCTCGAAGTGACGACGAAGAGCCTCGCGCGTGTCCGACCGGCCGAAGCCGTCGGTTCCCAGGGAGACGAACCGTGCCTGGACCCACCTGGCGATCTGATCGGGGACCGCCTTCATGGAGTCGGACACGGCCACCACGGGCCCCTCGTGAGGCCCGAGGGCCCGCGCGAGATAGGGCTCTCGCCGCGCCTCCTCCGGATGCAGCCGGTTCCAGCGATCCGTCTCAAGCGCGTCGAGTCGAAGTTGCTGGTAGGACGTGGCACTCCACACGCCGGCCGACACGTCGTGCTCATCCGCGAGTATGTCCCGGGCCCGAAGGGCTTGCTGCAGGAAGGGCCCCGACGCCAGGATCTGGGCCGCGTGCCTCCGATGCTCTGGCCCCTCCCGGAAGCGGTACAGACCGCGAAGGATCCCTTCCTCGACGCCCTCGGGCATCTCCGGCATGGCGTAGTTCTCGTTGTACAGCGTCAGGTAGTAGAAGACGTCTTGGCGCTCCTCGTACATGCGCCGGAGCCCGTCGCGGACGATGGTGGCCACCTCATAGGCGAACGCAGGGTCGTAGGCCAGGCAGGCCGGGTTCGTCGACGCGAGGAGCAGGGAGTGGCCGTCCTGGTGCTGGAGACCCTCGCCGTTGAGCGTGGTGCGCCCGTGGGTCGCGCCGAGAAGGAACCCGCGTCCGCGCTGGTCTGCGAGCGACCAGATGAGGTCGCCGATTCGCTGGAAGCCGAACATCGAGTAGAACGTGAAGAACGGGACCATCGGCTCGCCGTGGGTAGCGTAGGACGTGGCGGCGGCCGTGAAGGCGGCCATCGAGCCTGCCTCCGTGATTCCCTCCTCGAGGATCTGCCCATCCTTCGACTCGACGTAGGCCAGGAGGTGGGCGGCGTCGACCGGCTCGTAGAGCTGGCCTTGGGCGGCGTAGATCTTGAACTGCGGAAAGAGGGATTCCATGCCGAACGTCCGGGCCTCGTCGGGGATGATCGGGACGATCCTGCGTCCGATGTGCTCGTCGCGCAGGAGATCGCGCAGGAGCCGGACGAAGGCCATGGTCGTGGAGACCGGTTGCTTCGAACCGGAATCGAACTGGCTGTAGAGGCCGCGTTCTGGTAGCTCGATCGTCTTGGGGACCACCCGCCGCTCGGGAAGCAGGCCGCCGAGTGCGTGGCGCCGGGCAAGCAGGTACTGGATCTCCTTCGAATCCATCCCGGGATGGTGGTAGGTGGCCACCCCCTCGGAGATGTCCTCGTCCTTGATCGGCAGCTCCAAGCGGTCGCGGAAACGCTTCAGCTCCTCGACCGAGAGCTTCTTCATCTGGTGGGTGACGTTCCGGGCCTCCGAGCCCGGAACCGCCCATCCCTTCACGGTCTTCGCGAGGATCACCACGGGCACGTCCCGGAGCTCCGTGGCCGTGGCATAGGCGGCGTAGAGCTTCCGGTAGTCGTGGCCGCCGCGGCGCAGCTTCTGGAGCTGCTCGTCGGAGAGGTGGGCAACCATCTCCTGAAGCCGGGGATCCGGACCGAAGAAGTGCGAGCGGATGTACTCGCCGGACTCCACGGCGTACTTTTGGAACTCACCGTCCAGCGACGTGTCCATTCGGTGGACGAGCGCGCCGTCGCGGTCGCGCGCGAGCAAGTCGTCCCATTCGCGGCCCCAGATCACCTTGATCACGTGCCAGCCGGCGCCTCGGAAGATCGACTCGAGCTCCTGGATGATCTTCCCGTTGCCGCGAACCGGCCCGTCCAGGCGTTGGAGGTTGCAGTTGACGACGAAGATGAGGTTGTCGAGGCGCTCGCGGGTGGCGAGCGATAGGGCGGCCATGGACTCGGGCTCGTCCATCTCGCCGTCGCCGAGGAACGCCCAGATGCGCTGCTTCGACGTGTCCTTGATCCCGCGCGCCTGAAGGTAGCGATTGAACCTGGCCTGGTAGATCGCGTTGATGGGGGACAGGCCCATGGAGACAGTGGGGAACTCCCAGAACTCGGGCATGAGCCGCGGGTGCGGGTAGGAGGAGAGGCCACCGCCCCCCAC